>NZ_JAJSYW010000021.1:6919-52251 GCF_036815005.1 Streptomyces sp. IBSBF 2435
GGCGGGCGACGACACCGGCGGCGACGGCACCGCGGTCCAGCTGTGGGACTGCCAGTCGGCGGCCAAGGACCAGCACTGGACCTGGAGCGGCCAGACCCTCCAGACCCTCGGCAAGTGCCTTGACATCGCCGGCGGCAACAGCGCCGCGGGTACGAAGCTGCAACTCGCGACATGCAACACCAGCGGCTACCAGGCCTGGGTACGGCAGACCGACGGCTCGCTGCGGAACCCGGCCAGCGGCCGGTGCATCGACTCGCCCTCGGGCGCCACCGCGAACGGCACGCGGCTGCAGATCTGGGACTGCAACGGCGCCGCCGCCCAGAAGTTCGCCATCGGCACCCCGGTCTACGGTCCTGGCGGCAAGTGCGTCGACGTGGCGGGCGACGACACCGGCGGCGACGGCACCGCGGTCCAGCTGTGGGACTGCCAGCAGGCGACCGCGCTCGACCAGAAGTGGACCTGGAACGGCCAGACCCTGCGCACCCTGGGCAAGTGCCTCGACATCGCCGGCGGCGTCAACGCGGCGGGCACGAAGCTCCAGTTGGCCACGTGCAACGGCGGGGGCTACCAGAACTGGGTCGCCAACGCCGACGGTTCGATGTCCAACCCGACCACGGGCCGGTGCGTCGACTCGCCCTCGGGCGCCACCGCGAACGGCAC
Organism: Streptomyces sp. IBSBF 2435; assembly: GCF_036815005.1. Classification (NCBI taxonomy): domain Bacteria; kingdom Bacillati; phylum Actinomycetota; class Actinomycetes; order Kitasatosporales; family Streptomycetaceae; genus Streptomyces; species Streptomyces sp. IBSBF 2435. Next base: position 7,580 of record NZ_JAJSYW010000021.1, read on the forward strand.
GCAGTTGCAGATCTGGGACTGCAACGGCTCCGGAGCCCAGAAGTTCGCCCTGGCGTGAGGGGGACGAGGGCCTCGGGCCGGGCCGTCTGAACCGCACCGGCCAAGTCGTAGCAATCGGGTCGGCCAAGGGAGCAGCCAGCCCCGCTCCCTTGGCCGACCCGCGCCATCCCCGCCGCAGCCGCGGTCACGACCCGGCCCATCCGCCGCGGCACGCGCCGCTCAGCTGTCCGAGAAGAAGCCGTCGGCGTCCACGACGAGTTGGCTGGTCCCCCTGCGCCGGCGAAGGAGACCGCACCCGCCGTGCCCTTTCCGGCGAAGGTGAGTTTGGCGACCGTAGCCCCGGCACACTGCCAGTTCACCGTGGAGGTCACCAGTGCGGCGGGCCCGGCGGGACAGACGGCCCGAAAGCCCGCTGAAATGGTGGCGGGTCCGAGGCCCTGACCGACGATGCCGAGTAAGACCCGAGCCAACGGAAGCCGAGTCGATCGCAGCCGAACAGGCACGTGCTGACCTGCGGCAGGCCGGTGCCCGGCCGGGTCCGGCATGGCCGCACCCTTGGTGGCAGATGCGAGCCCGGGCCCACGGTCGAGGTCCGCCTGACGTGAAGGGTGTGGGGCACGCACGCCCACCCCGTCCTTGCCGCCTCACAAGACGGCTTTGACCCTTCCTTTACCATATGTCCCAACCGGTCGGGGTGTGGAGGTGCCACGATCGGGAGAGGACTTCCGGGGGAGGCGGGCCATGACGGAGCCGTTGCTGAGGCTCACTGCGGACGAGCTGACGGGCCTCGCAAACGAGATGAGTACGGCCGAGGGACTGTTGGAAGCGCTGGAGCGTCGGCTCACTGCGCTCGCCGAGACCGCCGAGGCCTGCTGGCTGAGCGGCGCAGCATCGGAATACCACGACATCCATCGGCGGGTGACCGGCGATACGGGGACGGTCCGACGGACTCTGGCCTTCGTCAGAGAGGCGGTCGAACTGAGCCGCGACGGGTTCAGTGCACAGGATCTGGAGACGCTGGACTCCTTCCGCGAATTGCACGTGGAACCGTCGGCGCCGCCGCCGCACAGCAGGGTGGCGGACCTCTGACGGTTCCGGCGCAGGGAGGGGAGTACGCGATGACACCGCGTCTGAAAGTGGAGTTGGCCGCATTAGCCGAGTTGAGCGGCGAGCTGTCGGGCCAGGCCGACAACCTGGAGAGCCTGCTGGCCCAACTGGACGCAGGCATGAAGCGCTTCGAAAGCTCGTGGGAGGGAGAGGCGCGGAACCGGTTCGGCACGGTATTCGCCCAGTGGCGGCAGGCGTCGAGTGACCTGCACAAGGCGCTGAGCGACATGCACCACGTCACGAACACGGCGCACGGCAACTACCACGGCGCCGAGACGGCGAACCTGCGAATCTGGGCTGGCAGCACGTGAGTTGGGGTGAGCCGAGCGGCCCCATCGACGTCACTCCGGCGGATCTTGACGCGGCGGCGACGACCTTCGCCGGCGGCCAGTCTTGTCTTGACGGCATCGCCGACACGCTGGGTTCGGCGCTGCGGGACGCGTCGGGCATGGCGGGCGACGACAAGTACGGCAAGCAGTTCGCGAAAGGGTACGACCCGGCGGCCAAGGCGCTGTTCCGAACGATATCCGCGGCGGTCCGGGCCATCGGCCAGTCGGCGGAGGGTCTGGTGCGTACGGCGAACAACTACTCTAAGGCCGACCACCACTCCAACCCGAGAGCGGGCAAGGGCGCACCGCAGCTCTTCGGCTGGCCCGACGTCGTTGACGACGTCACGTACCCCGATCCGCCCACCGCGATCGGCGGCGGCAGCAACCACTGGCCGCCGCCGATCGGCAAGTACTGGGTCAACGGCCACCAGGACAGGCTCCGCAATGCCGCGGCGGCCTTCCGTACTGCCGCGACGGACATCAACGGCCTCGGGGTGAGCCTGCACTTACAGGTGCAGGCAATCACCGACGTCAACACCAGTGGCGCCATCTCCGCGATGGCCGCCTTCTGGGGACAGATCTGGAAGGACGGCGATCCGGGCGGCTCGGCCCCACTGTCCACCGCCTACCTGGCCTGCACCCAACTCGCCTCCGTGTGCGAGAAGTTCGCCCGCGCCATCGACGAGGCGCACAGCGAGTTCGAGCACAAGATGTCCGAGGCCGGCATCACCATGGGCATCACCACCGCTCTCGGCGTCATCGGCACCGTCTTTACGTTCGGCGGTTCCGACGCCGGAGCCGCGGCCCTGGACGCCGGAGAGGCCGCCGCCCTGTTCGCCTCCGTCGACACCGTCATGGACGCCACCCTGGCCGACTACGCCGCCGAGGGCCTGGCCGAACTGGAGACCGTGCTCGCCTCCGCCGCCGAGAACGTCCCCGAGATCGAGGCAGTGGACGCCGAGACGGTGGAGGTCAGCCAGGCCCTGGACCGCGAGATGGCCCAGGCGGAGGCCAAGAGCGGCGGCTCAGGAGGAGGGGGCGGTGGAAGAGGAGGCGGAGGCACGCCGCCCGAGGAGGGGCCTCCCGCCCCCGACGGACCTGAGCCGTGGGGCACCAGCGATTCCGACGTCGTCGCCGACCGCATCGTCAATCACGCCCCGGGCCGCGACATCCCCGGCGTCGAAGAGGAAGACCTGCCGGAATACCTCGAGAACATCATGAACAAGCCGGGCTACCGGTTGCGGCCCACGCCGAACAGCTCTCCTCGCATGGCGTGGTGGGACGAGGACACGCAGACCGTGGTGATCCGCGAAGGCAACGGCGGGACGTTCTTCCAGCCCTCCGACGGCTATCCCTACTTCGCGAAGCTCCTTCTCGAATGACCGGCCGCCCTTCCCGGCTACCCTTTCACCTCACCGCACGAAAGGTCAGCGATGTCCCCGCTTTCCACCCCGGTCGCCGACGCCTGCTTCTCCTCGCTCTCCCACGCCGCCGCAGAAGCGATTGCCGCTCTCGACGCGGTGGCCCTGCGCGAGCAGAAAGCCCGCATGGCCCCCTGGGCCGCCGAGAAGCTGAGGGAGGCGACCAACAGCGTGCCGCGCCGCAGCCGGGAGTGGGAGCGCCTCACGGCGCGCATCGTGCACGACTGGCCCCCGGACGGCACCTACCTCGTGGACGAGTACGTCAACGACCTGGCGACCCGGGACACGCTGGAACGCACCAAACACGAGCTGCCGGCTTCCGCGGCCACCGAGTTCACGGCCATGTTGACGCGGCTCGACGATGCCTTCCGCGAGGTCACCGTCGACGACGGTGGCGCGTCGATCGCCTGGCGGACGAACGCGTCCGAGCCCGACCTCGCACAGCGTCCGTGGTGGTGGCACCGCCGCCCGGTGAACGCACCGTGGACATGATGTCCCCACAGCCGTGGAGCGCACGCCGATCCATACGAACGGTGCGTAGTCGCCGGCCGATCCACCGTCGAGGGGCGATGGTGAGCGACGCGTCGGATGTCTCGGCGAGCCCGGCGGGCAGGGTCAAGCTCCGCCGGCCGGCCGCCATGGCCGATTCGTTCAAGACGGCGTCAGCAGCGGCCCGATAGCGTCGCGGCCATGGAAACCACGGCTTCGGGCTCTCGGCACATCAGCAGGCATATCGATCGGCCTGCCCAGCAGGTCTACGACTACGCCTCGAATCCGGCCAACCTCCCCGGGTGGGCTTCCGGGCTGGCCGGGGACATCGACAGGGTCGGGGGGCAATGGATCGCCGAGTCACCCATGGGGCGGGTCGTGGTCGTCTTCGCGGACAGGAACGAGTTCGGCGTACTCGACCACCACGTCACCTTGCCCTCGGGCGAAACCGTCTACAACCCCGTGCGGGTCATCGCGGACGGCGCCGGGTGCGAGGTGCTGTTCACGCTGCGCCGGCAGCCGGGGATGAGTGACGAGGTCTTCGAACACGACGCGGATACCGTCGCCGCCGACCTCGCCGCACTCAAGAACGCGGTGGAGCGCGCGTAGCCGCGGGCCGGGTGGTGTCCCGTCTAGCGGAGGTGGGAGACGATTGCTCCGGCGAATTCCACCGCCAGGCCGACCGTGCCCGGTCCCTTCGGGGCGCCCGCACCGAATGAGGCGACGATCAGCCGGAAGGAATGCCCGGCGCCGACATCGACGACCATGAAAGCGGAGTCGTCACGCTGGTAGGTGCCCGCCCGGGCGCCGTGCCCGGGGACCGTCTTGCGGGTGAGGTCCCGGAAGCGGGCGTCCTCCGTCACGTCGGTCGAGGTGTACGGCCCACCGGCCCGTGGAGCCCCAAGCGCGCCGCCCACGTCGTGGCCAAAGTCCGCCGCCGCCTGAGCAGCGAAGCCGCCATCACCGGCCTCCTCGGAGACGACGTCCCCCCGCCGGTCGGCAACGCCCTCAACCACAACCTCATCACCGACCTGTTCCTCACCACCACGATCACCAAGGCCGACCTGCGGCTGCCGGGCGAATAACCCCCCTCCCCCCGGCGCCTTCCGCGTCACGGCCACCCCGCCGAGCCGGCCGCGCGCTGACGCGCCCCGAAAAAAGCGGTGGCCCGCTGTCGATCCGGCCGGGTCCCGTTCGACGCCATGATGTGCGGCGCCCGCCGCACGACGACGCGACAGGTCCGGACAGGGAAACCCATGAGTCAACTACTGAGAGTAATGAATTTCACCGTATCGAGTGACGGCATCGGCGCCGGAGAGGATCAGACACTGGAGCGGCCGTTCGGCCATGTCGATCCCGGGCGGCTGTTCGCCTGGGCAGGCGCCACGGCGAGCTGGCCCATGCGCACCGACGCCGGGGGCAGCCGGGGCATCGACGACTACTTCACGCGGGACTTCGCACGCGACATCGGCGCCGAGATCATGGGCCGCAACAAGTTCGGTCCGCAGCGCGGGCCGTGGCAGAACCACGAGTGGCAGGGCTGGTGGGGCGACGAACCCCCCTTCCACACACCGGTCTTCGTCATGACCCACCACAAGCGACCGTCGTTCGCGCTCTCGGACACCACCTTCCACTTCGTCGACGGCGACCCGTCCGCGGTCCTCGAACAGGCACGGGAAGCGGCGCGGGGCAAAGACGTCCGGCTCGGCGGCGGGGTCGGCACCATCCGGCAGTTCCTCGACGCCGACCTCGTCGACACCATGCATATCGCGGTCTCTCCGGTGAAGCTCGGATCCGGACTGCACCTGTGGCAATCGCCGGACGAGCTGCTCGACCGCTTCCACCTGGAGGTCGTGCCCAGCCCGAGCGGCATGACACACCACCTGTTCTGGCGAAAGTGACGCGGGGACCCGGCCGGGTTCCGTCCCGCCATAGCGCCGACGTCAGGCGCTGTGGCGGGCGGGCTTCTTCGCCAACCAGAACTCCGCGTGCAAGCTTCGGGCACACTTCACCATCGACGAGGTCTCCCGCCACTTCGACATCGCCTGGCACCGCCCGACCGGGCACGACGTCGGTCGCAGAGGGAGTCCACCGGCGAGACGGCCGCTTTCTCCTAGGTCAGCTGTAGGTCAACGCGGTGACAGAGCAGTAGCGGACGAACGGCCCGGGATAGACGTACATGTCCTGGCAGTTCCCGTTCGCGCTGATGGTGGACGTGCCCGGCACGATGCTGTAGCGGTAGCCCTCCCAGTACGGTGTCTGCGTTTCGTTGTCGCAGAAGCCGGTGTTGATGGCGAGGGCGCTGGCGCTGGCGGGTATGGAGACGGTGAAGTACTTGGTGTTGCCGGACGCGTAGCTCGAGCCGCTGGGGTAGTACCAGCCGGAGCCGTTGTCCACGCTCAGGCCGTACGGCAGGCCCGAAGAGCAGCTGAGGGCTACGTTGAACGTGCGCATGGTGTCGGCCGAGGCGGACTGGGGTGCGGCGAGTGCGATGAGCACGACGGCGGCCGTCGCCGAGGAGAGCGCGATCAGTCTCTTGCGTAAGCGTTCGGCGATCATGGGTGGACCGTTGTCCCTTCGGTGGTGACTCCTGCCGTGACTCGTTGACGGGAAAGGCCCCACAGGATCATGGGAGCGCTCCCATCGCTGCGATACGCAGTGTTGGCGCTCGCCGGCGACACGTCAAGGCGTTGCACCGAAGCGGTGCGCACGGGGCGCGCAGAGTCGCCAGGGCCATGCGCGGAGATCAGCGGCTCCGGGCCGCGGCCGACCTTCGCCCGAGTGCGAGACGGCGGCCTCCTCCGATCACGGATCACCAGCCACCGGCCGGCATCGCGGCGGGCCGCCGGCCCGGGCGCCCCCAGGCCGGCCGGTGCTTTTTCGCTGTGATCGGACACCGCCCAGTGTGATTCGTAGTACCTTGTCACTCTCAGCAGGAGGCTCATACCGCAGCTAAACACTGCAAAATTGCACCGCTGAGGTGAGGTCGACAGGGGGACACCGTGGGTGCCGTGCCACGTTTCATGGCCGCGAAGGCGCGTCCGTTACCGGTGCTCGTGCTGGCCGACGTGAGCGGCAGCATGGGCGAGCCGAAAGAGAAGATCGATGTACTCAACGAGTGCATCCGCCGCATGCTCGACGACTTCGCGGCTGCGGATGTCGGGCGAGGCACCATCCACGTCGGAGTGATCGCCTTCAGCCAGGACGGGGCCGTCCTGCACCAGAGGCTGGTACCCGCGGCCGAGGCCTCGTGGTCCGACATGCAGGCCCGCGGCGGCACTCCGCTCGGCGCCGCCCTCAAGCTCGCCGACGCGGTTCTGCGTGATGAGTCGGCGGTGCCGGCGCGGGCGTTCTCCCCCACGGTCGTCCTGGTGTCCGACGGAATGCCCACCGACGACTGGGAAGAGGGTCTAGAACTCCTTCTCGGCTCGCCGAAGGGCTCCAAGGCCAACCGGCTCGCGGTGGCCATCGGTCCGGACATGACCGAGCAGGCGAAGGCCGTACTCGGCCGTTTCGTCAGTGACGAGGCCGGCGGCGTGTTCGAAGCGCAGGACATCGGACGCATCCAGCAGTACTTCCGCTGGGTCACGGTCACCGTCACGCAGCGCGCTCTGAGCACCCGTCCGGATCGGACGCCGGTACTGAACCCGGAGGACCTTTCGGACTTCGGGGCCTGAGCCGCCCGAACCACGCGGCGAGAGGAGTACGGCCAGTGGCGTCGCACTGGGATCTCGGCGGCTTACTGCGGCCCGTCGAGGACGAGTACCACCAACTGTGGCCGCTGTCCCACGCGATCGGGATCGGGGGCCAGGGCGAGGTGTGGCTTGCCCGCGGCGGCCGCACCGCGGTCAAGTTGATCGCCGCCCCGACCCAGGAGGCAGCAGATGTCGTCCACGCGCGATTGCGCCGCATTCAGCGCCTGCCTCTGGACGGTATCCCGCTGGCCGGTGTGCTCGCCCTCCTCGCCCCGCCGAAGCTCGGCTATGTGATGGAACTGGCCGACGAGATGGTCTCGCTGGACACCCTGTGCGTCCCCGACGAGGAGGACCTGGCAGCGTGGTATCTCCGAACCGGCGGCCTGGAGCGCCGGCTGCGGCTGCTGGCCAAACTCGCGGACGCCGTGGCCCGGCTCCACGCGCGCGCCATCGTGTACCAGGACCTGTCGCCCGCGAACGTACTCGTGTCGGCCGCTCGCGAACAGCTGGAGATCCGGCTCATCGACGTGGACAACCTCGGTCTGGCCTCGACTGCCGAGTCCGCGCCTGTGCACACGCCGGGGTACGGGGCGCCGGAGATCGTGTCCGGGCGAAGCGGGGCCACGACGCTCTCCGACGCGCACTCACTGGGCGTGCTGATATTCGAGACCCTGACGGCGAGCCATCCGTTCCGGGGCGACGAGGTTCTCGACTCCGACCCCGACTACCAGCATGAATACGCGGACCGCTTCCGTCTGCCGTGGATCGACCACCCCGCGGACCGCACCAACGAGTGCACCGTGGGCATCACGCCCCGGCAGGAACTGCTCTCAGGCCACCTGTGGGATCTCTCGGCAGCCTGCTTTGTGGCCGCCGTGGCCGACCCGCTGCGTCGGCCGACCGCCGCGCGCTGGGCCGCGGCTCTCCACTCCGCGGCCGGACAGACCGTCGAGTGCCCGGAGTGCGGGTGGACCTACCGTGCCGCCGCCCGGTCCTGTCTTTTGTGCCGGCGGCCCACGGGGCGGGTCTGGGTGCTGCGCCACGGGCTGACGGGACCCGTGGGCACCGAACCCGATGACCGGTCGGAAGCCGGTGACGACATCCCCGGTGTCGGGATGGCGCAGGTACCGCTGCCGGACTTCACCGTGCTGCGCCCGGGTGCGGACACGGTGCTGACCGCCCGGCACACCTCACCGGCCCCCGAGCAGCCCGACGCGGCCGTCGCCCGGCTGCGGTTGCGTGACGGGTACGTCTCCGTCCTGAACCTCGCACGCGCCAGCATGTGGCTCGATCAGCAGGACGGGCGGCCCTGGCGGGAGATCAGCCAGGGGAGTCAGGCCACCGCCCCTGTCGACGGCCGCCCCTGGACACTCCATTTCGGGGAGCACGGGGCCGTCCACCGCTGGGTGGGCCTGACCGCTCTGGAGGTGAAGGGGTGAGCACCCGTCCCAAGGGACCTGCCATGCCGGCCCGCATGCCGGGAGAGCCGCTCTTCGTGTCGCTTGTCTGGCATCGGATTCCCCAGGGGCTCGCTGATCGGACGATTCCCGACGGCGGCGAGGTCCGCCTCTACCGCCGGCCCACCGGCCAGCTCGATCTGGTCACCGACCAGGCGACTTTCGGCGTCAGGCCCGCGAGCCCCGAGGACGGGCGGAAGATCGACGAGGTCGAGGCGGCGGGGTCCAGCTGTGTGGCGGTGGCCGCTCATCCTGTCCAGCCCCGGTCCCCCTCCACCGCGACACCGCGGCAGCCCCACGGCCGCCGTTCCGGGCAGCCCGGGCCTCCGGCGCCCCCTGCCGGCGAACCGTTCACCTTGCGGGTGCACGTCTACGCGCCCGCCGTCGCGCTGGCGGTGGCGCTCAGTTCAGGACTGCTGCTCGACATCGACGACACCGTGCTGGAGAAGGTCGCGGAGTACGGGGACCGGGCGGACACCGCCGGCGTCGGGACGGCCATGGAGTTCCTGAGGCGTGAGCTGCTCCTGGAGCCCCGCCACGGCGCCACCGCGGGCGCGTGGCGCATGGTGGTCTCGGCCGGGGCGGCCGGGACCTTCGAGACCGGCTTCCGCGTGCACGGTCCGGGGCTCATGGCCGACGTGGAGAGGCACAGCGACGGCTACCGCGTCGTGCGCCTCCTCAGCTCGGTCCACGACCGGCAGGGCGCCGGCCGGAAAGCACTCGCGGTCGGTTCCATCGGCTTCCGCGACATGACCGCCAGGCAGCTCCACCGCGAGCGGATCCAGCAGGGACTCGCCCTGGTCGGGGGCCAGAACAGCTACCTGGCGATGTGGGAGAGGTACCAGGAGCTGGAGGCCCGCCATATCAGGGGGCGGATCCGCGATTTCGGGACCGTCAGGTACGGCGACGTCAAGGTCGAGCCCGACGGCCGCTGCACCTTCACCGTGGACCTGAACCGTGCGCTGCCGCGTACCCGGGCGGCCCTGGAGAACACGACCGGGGTCGAACGTATGGAGATCGAGGCGGCGCGAGAGGTGCCGGCCTCGGTGACGGACACGGCAATGACCGATCGCGAGTGGCTGATGGCCTCTCGCGCGCAGAAGGTACAGGCGTGGGTCGGTGAGCCGCTCAGCTACGACCCCGTCACCGAGACCCTGCGGGTCGCCGCGACCCTCAACGACCAGCACGACCCGCCTCGGCAGGGATGGCTCTACTTCTCGCACCGCGGTGACCAGCGCCGCCTCGACCGGCGCGAGCAGGCCATGCAGAAGCTGCGCACGGACGGGACACATATTCCCGCGCTTCCGACCCTGTTGGAGGGCGGCTACTGGCCGCAGGGGCCGCGACGGCGGACAACCGAACTCTCCCGGGCCGCACTCGACTGCTTCGCTCCCCACGGGCCGACACCGGCGCAGAGGGAAGCGGTGCTCACCGCCCTGAACACCCCTGACGTTGCGATCATCCAGGGGCCGCCCGGTACCGGCAAGACGCAGGTCATCGCGGCACTGGTCAACCAGCTGGGAGACCTGGCCCAGGGAGGGGACGTCGCCGGCAGCACCCTGCTGACGAGTTTCCAGCATGCCGCGGTGGACCACCTCGTCACCCGCGGCTGGGTCTTCGGGCTGCCTCCGCTCAAAGTGGACTCCCGAGGACGAGGCAGCAAGGTCGCGCTGGACACCTGGCGTATCGACGCGGCGCGGGCGGCCGACCTGCGACTGCGCGAGCGCCCGGCGGGACGCCACTTGGCCGCGCAGCGAGCTGCCGCCGAGTTCGCCGCCATCTACCGGGTGGCACCGGTCCCGCCCGAGTTCCTCGCTCCGTTCCTCGACCAGGTTCGTGCTCAGATCGGCGACATCGCAGAGCCGGCACTGCTCGCGGAGCTGCGCAGCCACCGCGACAGGGCCGAGGAGGTCAGGACCCGGGCCGCCGCCATGGCCGATCCCGACGTCCGCGCCGACCTCGTGCCGTACGTGAGAGCGCTGCGCTGCACGGCGACCGGCTTCCACGACGACGGGCCGGCCACGGCCCGGGCACTGCTGACACGGCTCGAACTCGTCGAGCCTCCGCTGCTGGACGGCATCGCGTACCGGAAGGCGCTGCGTGCCGCGATCAGTACGACATCACCGCCACCCGAGCTCCTCGACGAGCTCGCCGCCGTGCGGGACGAGGTCCTTGACCGCCTCACCGTCCGGTTGCGGCTGCCGGAGATCACCGTCGCCGACCCCGCTGTCGTCGACCTCCTCGACACGCTCGCGTCACACCTCGCGGAAGCGGTGACCCGGTCCCCCGATGCCATAGCGGCAGCACTGCTCGAATACCGCGACGATCTGCGCAGCGACCCGGAGGGCGTCGACGAGACCCTGCGCGCCTACACCGTCTCGCTCGCGTCGACCTGCCAGCAGGCGGTGTCCAAGGCCATGGTCGACGCCGGCCGCCAGAACGGAGTCTTCGAATCCGTCGTCGTCGACGAGGCGGCTCGGGCCAACCCGCTCGACCTGCTCATCCCCCTCGCCCAGGCCCGCCGACGGATCGTGCTGGTCGGGGACCACGCCCAGCTTCCGCACATGCTGGAGCCCGACGTGGAGCGCGAACTGGGCTCGCAGGGCGACGATGTCCGTGACCGGTTGCAGGAAAGCCTGTTCCAGCGCCTGGCCAGGCAGTGGGAGAACGTCTCGCCCGACGGACATTCCCGGTTCGTCCGTCTCGACAAGCAGTTCCGCATGCATCCGGTACTGGGCACCTTCGTCAGTGACAACTTCTACGACGGCACCCTGAGCAACGGCCGCGAAGCGGCCGACTTCCGCCACGGAATCGACCGCTACGGGGAGGTCCCGGCCGTGTGGATCTCCGTGCCGCGGTCCGCCGGCCGAGAAGCCCAGCGGGGAAAGAGCCGTGCCCGCCAGGCCGAAGCCGCGGTCATCGCGAGGGAGGTGGCCGCGCTGATCGAGCAGCACCCGAGCCTGACGTTCGGAGTCATCTCGTTCTACTCGGCCCAGGTCACCGAGGTCTGGAAGGAACTGAAGAAGGTCGGGCTCGCCGAGTTCACGGACACGGGCGGATGGCGCCCCGTACCGCGGCTGTGCCGTGACGAGCACGGCGCCCCGCTGGACCGCTTGCGGGTCGGCACCGTCGATGCCTTCCAGGGGATGGAGTTCGCCGTCACCTACCTGTCCACGGTGCGCAGTTGCGAGCCGGCCGGAAGGACCGACGCGAGGCGCGCGTACGGACACCTGACCGTCATCAACCGGCTGTGCGTGGCCATGAGCCGCCAGCAGAGGCTGCTGGCCGTGGTCGGTGACGACGACATGTTCGGGGCCGATCACCCGGATGCTGTCAAACCCCTCGCCGCGTATCTGGACCTCTGCCGGAAGGGGGCGGACGGCCGTGTCCTTCGGCCCTGAGACCCCGGTCTTCCAGCTGGCCTATCCGCCCTCGTACGCCTACCGGCCGGTCCTGCTGCCGGTGTGGGTCTATCAGGTGACCGCTCCGACAGGCCATTCCCGCACGCTGGACGTCTTCCAGACGGTGACCCTGCGCCTGTGCGCCGCCGGGGTCCGGGACGTCGGCGACCTGTCCCGGCTCATCGGGCTGGACCGCGCCCTGTGCCGGACGGTGATCGCCCGGCTCGTGGAGGGGCGGTTGCTGGGCCCGGAGCTGAAGCCCACAGCGGCGGGACACAAAACGGTCGCTGACGGAGAGGTCGCCGAGACCGATCCGCGGTTGGTGCGCGTCTTCCAGGACCCCGCCACAGGCGCGCTGCTGCCTCGTATCCTCGTCTCCGACCCGGTGCGCGCGGACCTCCGCGGACACCGTGGCCGCTGGGTCACCATCCAGTTCGGCACCGCCGGCGCCTCCCGAGAGGTCGGCGCGCTGACGCTGCGTGGCGACGGCTACCCGATGCGCCCCGCGGAACGCGACGTCCTCGACGCCTGCCGGAGCCACGACATGGCAGCCCGGGGCATCCGCGCAGGTGGCCGGTCTTCGCACGACACGGCTCGGCGGATCGGGTTCCACGGCGCGGCGAACCCGGCCTACCTGGTGTGCTACGTCGTCGAGGGCGACGACGGATCCGGACGGATGTGGAGTGCCGAGGACCCCTTCGCGGTGGGCGGCGGACGTTTCCTCGCCGACCACCTCGCCGCCCGCACCGAGAACGACGAGCACTTGGGCCGGCTGATCGACGACGTGCTCGGGAGGAACCGCCGCGAACGGACCGCCGCCGCCCGCAAAGTCGACCGGGAACTCGCCGAGAGCGCTCGGGCGGACATCGTGAACATGCTCGGCGAGGACATCCGGGACCACCCGGAGGTCTTCACGCACCTTGCCGACATCGAGTTGTCGCTCGTCAAGGACACCGCGAGGGAGCGGGAGAACGCGGCACGCAACGCGATCCGCGTGTTCGAGTGCATCCTTCCCGCGCTCAACGAGCGATTCCCCGCGGGATTGCCGGCCTCCAAGGTGCCGGGCGTACGGGAGCGCGCGTTCGTCCTGACCGCCGAGCGTCTGGGGGCCACCTCCGTGCCGCCGGACATCCGCAGATACTGCGGCCACCCGGCCAAGGGGTTGGTGGGAGACATCGTCACAGCGGTCTGGGCGGCCGGGGCGAACGCGCACCACCCCTTCGCCACCTTCCTCCAGCACCGCCCTACGCTCCTGGAGGATCTCGACAGGTCCCGGATCCTGCGCAACAACGCCACGCACGGCTCCACCGGCGCCCCGCCTCAGGACGAACTCGAGAACATCCGGACTCTCGCCCACGAAGCAGCCCGCTACCTGCTCGGGCTGAGCGGGGGCCGACCATACCGAGCAAGAGGATGAACTGACGACATGGCGAAACGGCAGACCCGGACGCACGGCAAGCCCAGGAACGCGGCGGGGCCGGGCCAGCCTGCGGCTGCCCAGCGCACCGCGGCTGCGCGTACCCGTCAACCGGTTCCGGCGGCACCGGCCGCCGACGCCCAGGACGGGGCGAGTGTGGCGGCGCTTCTGGCGGAGATCCAGCAGGCGGCGGACGACACCCAGGCGGTCCTTGCGGCGGGTGACGGCTCCGGCGGTTCCGGAAGCACCACAGAAGACGCCTCCGCACTCGAACAGGCCTGGCAGCTCTACCGCTCACTCGCCGAGCGGCAAGCCGGGGCCGTCGAAGCCCTGGCCCTCCAGGGGGAGCGGTTACGTGCCGAGCGGGCGGAACTCGACGCCGCGGTCGCCCGCCAGGCGCAGGAGTCCGCGGAGCTCCAGCAGCAGCGCGCGACGCTCGACACCCGCACCGACCTCATCGACGGCAGGGAACGCGAGCTGTTCGACCGCGAGCAGGCGGTCGAAGCGGAATTCGCCCAGCGGCGTCTGAAGGCGGGCCAGGAGCTGGACGCGTGGATGGCCGACCAGCGAAGGGCGGCGGTGGAGGCCGCCGACAGCGAACGGCAGGCCTGGCAGACCCGGTGGAGCCAGGCACGGGACGGCCTGGCCGACGAGCAGAGGGCCCTGGACCGGCGTGAAGGCGATCTCGCCCGGCGCGAGCGGGATCTTCAGTCCGCCCGTCTTCGGCTGGAGGACGAGCTCGAGGATGCCGCCCGGCTCAAAGCCGCGCTCATGGAGCAGCAGGCCAGCCGCGCGGGCCGGCTGGAGCGTGAGGTGGCAAGCCGCACGGACCGGCTTGTCCAGGAAGGAGAGGAGACCCGGCGCAGGCTCTCCACCGCTACGGAGGGCTTCGCCCGGCTGAGCGCGCAGCTCGGAGAGTACGACGCCGCGCTTGCCTCACTCGGTGGCATGACCATGGACCAGGCGGTGGAGCGCCTGACGCAACTGCGCGCGGAGAACGCCCGCCTGCTGGAGGAGAACGCCTCCGCGCCGCGCGCTGACGCGCGCATGCTCGAACAGTTGAGGCAGCAGGTGGTCCAGCTCGCCGCGGACAACGAGGAACTGGTGCGAGAGCGCGGCGAGCTGGAGTCCGCCCTCCAACGCGACCGCATCGCTGTCAACGAGCGGCAGAACTACGTCGAGACGAACAACTGGCTGCGAGCCGCCAACAGCCAGCTCCAGCACCTGCTCACCGAGGAGGCGGCCAAACTCAACGCCACCGCGCAGGCAGGCAAGGACGGCAACGCCCTTCCGGCATGCTCGCGCATGGACCTGGACCTCGGCAGTCCGTCACCATCGGACCCGCGCGCGCCCGAACTGCCGGACCTCGCGGGCAGGATGCAGGCAGTCATCCATGAGCGGCTCGGACTCTCCTACCGGCTGTCGGACCTGCGGCTGGTCCTGGGCGGGATGGCCATGAGCCGCCTGCACCTCTTCCAGGGCATCAGCGGCATCGGCAAGACCGGCCTGGCCCGTGCGCTCGCCACCGCCTTCGGCAGCGGCAGCAGCGTGGCAGTGGTCCCCGTCCAAGCCGGCTGGCGGGACCCGCAGGACCTCATGGGCTACTACAACAGCTTCGACCGGACCTTCTACGAGTCGGAGTTCACCAAGGCCCTGTACCGCGCTCAGTGTCCCGCCTTCAGGGACCGGCCCTACTTCATCATCCTCGACGAGATGAACCTCTCCCATCCCGAGCAGTACTTCAGCGGCGTGCTGTCGGCCCTCGCCATCAGCGGCGAGCCCCGGCTCGCGCTGACCAGCGCGCCGGTCAGAAACCCTCCCGAACTGCTCATCGACGGCACGCACATCGCGATCCCGGAGAACGTCTGGTTCATCGGAACCGCCAACCACGACGAGACGACGGTCGGCTTCGCCGACAAGACCTACGACCGGTCCTTCGTACTGGAACTGCCGTGGCAGCATCCGGCCCTGCCGGATGCGCAGTCGGCTCCGGCGGAGCCCCTCGCGTACCGGGGCATCAGCCGGGCGTTCACCGAGGCGCAATCCACCTACGGCGCACAGGCCGACGGCGTCATCGACTTCCTCGACGCCCACTGGCGGGGCCGGCTCGCGGAGGAGATGCGGCTCGGGTGGGGCAACAGGCTCGAGCTGCAGATCAAGGAGTTCGTGCCCGTCGTCGTCGCCGCCGGGGGCAGCCCGGGAGAGGCGCTCGACCATCTCCTGGCCACCCGGATCCTGCGCTCGGTCCGGGGCCGCTACGACATCCACGCGGACACTCTCGAAAGGCTGCGTACCGATCTGGTCGACAGCCTGACGGCGTTCGACGGCGGCCACGTCCCCGCGGCGGTACAACGGCTGCTGGACGACGAGATACGCTCCCGCGGCCGCCGGTGAGCCGGGAACCGTCCGAGCCGGAGCCGGACTCCCTCGTGGTGCGTCATCTGCTGGCCCTGTCGAGCCGTCTCGCCGCCGGGGCGACGGGGCTCGACGAGTGGCTGGCCCTGCCGCCGATCGTTCTCGACGTCCACGACGAGACGGAGGCCCTGCCCGTGGAAGAGGCGTTCGAGCGCGGGTCCGGCGCACTCCACACCGTGTGCAACCGCCCGTACACGCGCCTGCGTACGGTCGAGGAGACCGTACCGACAGCTCAGGTGCGGTCCGTGGCAGCCGGCGCGGCGGCACGTCTGGCCGGCCACCCGGAGGACTGGGCATCGCGCACATTCGCCGGAGTCAGACCCGCACGGCTGCTGGCCCGCCGCAGCGAGGAGGACGTCGACATCTACGAGAACCGGGTGGCGGTCGCGATCCTCGACCTCATGCGGTCGCATCTCCAGCGGCGAATCGCCGGCATGAGGGACCTGAGCCGGATGGTGGGCGACGTACACGGACTCCTGATGTCCTCCGGGGAGAGCTCCTGGCGGGCCCGGCGCGACCTGACCGGGCTGCTTCGGAACATCGAGGACTCGAGCAAGCACCAGGCGGCTGTGGACGACCGCCTGGAGGCCCTCGAATCCTCCCTCGCGCACGTGGAGGTCATGCTCGGCTCACCGCTGGCCCAGGCGGTCGACCACAGGTCCTCGCCCCCGCGTGAACTGCACCCGACGAACCTGTTCGGCAACGACCCGCACTACCGCAGAGTGGCCCTGCTCTGGCAGGACTGCACGGCGATCGACGCGGCGCCGGCCGGGGATACGGACGGTACCCGCCGCGGGCAGGAACTCGGCGCGGCCTTCGAACGGTTCACCGCTCTGCTCCTGCTCCTCGCCTGCACGCTGCTCAAAGCGAGCCCGGAAGCCGGCCAGCCTGCTCCCGCGCCTGGCCGCACCGCCCGATTCATGCTCCGCGGCGCGCCGCTGTCGCTCCACTGGCGCTCCACGGGCGGCTTCGTCCTCGAATGGCGCGGGCGGCAGGCGCTGGGCGTCCTGCCGATCACGACCGATCTCTGCACCGCCCCTGACGTAGGTTCAGTCACCGCGTCGATCGATGACGTCCGCGGGCGCCGACCGCCGACCGGGTGCGAGAACGACCTGATCGTGTATCCAGGCGCGCTAGGCCCACGGCAGACGGCGGAGCCCGGCGTGGTCGAGGCCGCCTACCGGATCGGGCAGCTCCGCGACGGCGTGCCGGGGGAGCCCGCGGATGTCGCGCCCCTGTCGCCGTTGGACATCTTCAGCGTCAGCCGGCTGGTGCGGGCCGTCCAGTGGGCGACCCTGGGCGCCGACGCCCGCCGCTACCCGCGCACGGTGCCGGTCACCCTGGCAGAGCGGTCCGCCCTCGCCGACTGCGACTGGACCGAGGAGCGCCCTGACGCCGTCGCAGTCGTACGCCCCCCGCGCCCGGAGGAACTGGACCGGCTCCCGCTGATTCTCCAGGGGACGCGGGGGCGCTCCAGCGGGGGGCGGGCCGCCCGGGACGCGGCCCAACGACAACGTGCCGTGCGTGAGGCGCTGGAGGACGCAGCCGCCGAGGCCGAGCTTCTGGCCGTCTGCCCGGTGTGCGCCAAGCCCGGTGCGCAGCGGCAGACGGTCTTCGAACCACGCGAGGCAGGGGGGTTCGCCGCGGCGTGCTCCGCGTGCAGCACCCGGTGGGAGGTGCGGCGCTGCACGGTGTGCGGCGCCGGCTATCCGCTGCTCGACCCGGACAACCTCGCTGTTGCCGGGGGCCCCGAACCTCATCTCGACCGTCACGTCGGCGGTGCGGTTCTGGCTGTCCCCTGCTGGGCCGGACCTGGCACCAGTCAGTCGATCTGCCCGGCGTGCGGCACCTGCGGGCACGAGGGCCGAGTGCCCTTCTGCGCACGGGAGTGCGCGACGCGGAAGCTGTGAACGCGCTTCACGGGGCGAACCGGCTGGCCGCGCCCGCGGGGAGGGCTATGTGGCGTACGCCGCCGGGGCCGGCTCCTGCCCGGAACCGCGGGCAGGCGGGAGACTGACGGCGATCACCGTCCTCAAGCCTCGGGCGGACTGCGCGTCGCTGGCGAGCGGACGAGTCGACGCAGAGCATCACGCTGACCCCCACCGGCCTCCCCGAGCTGACGCTGGCGGTGCTGGCCGGCCTCCCCGACCGCGACCCGGCCGGCTGCCTCGGGTTCGTGGTCGATCTGGCCGGTGCCACGGCCGCCGAGGACTGGGACCGCATCCTCACCGGCCCCGGGGGGCCGATCACCGTATGGCCGGACACCGTGGGCATCCTGCGCGAGCGTGTCCCCGAGCACCCCGAACCCTCGGCGGGCCGGCGCACCCCGCACGGCCCACTCGACGTCTTCCCCCGCCCGTGACCGCCTGCTGATCCGCTCACCAGCCCCGTCGTCCGGAGCAGGTCGCTCCCGGACCGGGCTGGCAGTCAGCCGAGGCGCTTCCGAACGGCCGCGGACGTACGTGAATGAGGCGGGCGCACGCGACTGCCCGAGAAAGCCGCCGACGCCCGTCCTACGGTCTCAGCCCGGGACCGCTGCCGAGGTCACCACGGCACCACCCCGTCCTCGTCGAAGAACGCGCCGGTCGGGCCGTCGTCGGGGAGGGAGGCGAGCCGGATCGCGATCGCCGCGCCCTGTTCGGGAGTGCGCACGCCGCGGAAGCCGTTGAGGTCGGTCGCGCAGTAGCCGGGGCAGGCGGCGTTGATCAGGATGTTCGTGTCCCGCAGCTCCTTGGCATACTGCACGGTCAGGGCGTTGAGGAACGTCTTCGACGGTGCGTACGCCGCGGAGATCGGCCCCGTGTCGGCGCCGGGGGCGGTCTGCCTCGTGAGCGAGCCGACGCTGCTGGACATGTTGACGATCCGCGGCGACGCGGAGCGGCGCAGCAGCGGCAGCAGCGCGTTGGTGACGCGGATGACGCCGATCACGTTGGTCTCCACCGCCGTCCGTACGGCCGAGGGATCGACCGTGGTGGGCGTCTGCGGCATGCCGCCGGTCACTCCGGCGTTGTTGACCAGGACGTCGAGGCGGTCGGCGCGCTCCTCCAGCAGCCGGGCGGCGGCCGCCACGCTCGCGTCGTCCGTCACGTCGAGCGGCACGCCGAACGCGTCCGCGCCGCCCGCCCGCAGTTTCTGTACGGCCGCTTCCCGGCGTGCCTCGTCCCGGGCGCCGACGCCGACGCTCCAGCCGAGGGCACCCAGGCCAGCCGCGATCTCGTACCCGATTCCCTTGTTCGCGCCGGTGACCAGCGCGATCGTCTGTCCGCTCATACGGTCCATCGTGTTCCGCACCCCCGCGACGCGGCCAACACCGTCTGGGTAAGCAGCGATACCTTCCCGGTATCGAACCAGCTCACCGCGGCGATTCCGTCCGGCGCCGAGGCGGAGTCAGGTAGCTTGGCGGCATGGAGACGAGGGAGTTGCGGTACTTCGTCGCCGTCGCCGAGGAGTTGCACTTCGGGCGGGCGGCGCGGCGGCTCGGGATCGCCCAGCCTCCGCTGTCGCGGGCGATCCAGCAGCTCGAACGCCGGCTCGGGGCCGCGTTGCTGGAACGCGGCAGCCGCGGTGTCACCCTGACCGAGGCCGGATCGGTGCTGCTGCGGGAAGGGCAGGCGGCCCTCGACGCGATCGATGCCGCCGAGCGCCGGACCCGCCGCGCCGCTCTCGCGCCGACCGGCCACCCCGGCGTGGTCCTCGTCACGAAGGCCGGGGCGACGGGCGAGTTGCTGGCGAAACTGCTCGACGCCTACGCGGCAGAACCCGGCGCGGTCGCCGTCGACGTGATGCTGTGCGGGATCGGCGAGCAGGAGCGGCTGCTGCGGGACGGACGGGCCGATGTGGCCCTGCTGCACCGGCCGTTCGACTCGACTGCCGGGCTCGACACGGAGGAGTTGCACACGGAGGGACAGGTCGTGGTCCTTCCGGCCGGGCACCCCCTCACCGGCCGGGCCCATGTGCGGATGTCCGACGTCGCCGCACTGCCCGGCCTGCCCATGCCCCGCTGGCCGGACCCCGACGGCACTTTCCCGGACGGTGCCGGGCCGCCGGTGCACAACCACACGCAGCTGCTCCAGCTGATCGCGCTCGGCCGGGCGTCGGCGATCCTGCCGGAGTCGGTGCGCGCCGGGCTGAGGGACGGCCTCGTCACCGTCCCCGTGGCCGACGCGCCGACGGTGACGACGGTGATCGCGTGGCCGCCCCACAGCCGCTCGCGGGCGGTCGCCGCCCTCGTCCAGGCCGCTACCCGGCTGTGAGGACTCCCTGCGGAAGGGAGCGGTCCTGTCGGGTACGGAGGCGGGTGCCGTCCGCTCATCCTCTCCGCTTCTGTGTAAGCCCCCGGCGGAGGCGTTCTTCGTGCGGCATGCGACCCGCCAGGACGCTGGTACCCGCCAGCGCCTTGCCCGTCCCGTCCTTCGCGGACGGGGTCATGGCCGCGGATGTGCGCCCTACCCGGTCTGTTCGGCCCATGCCTGCTCCAGCAGGGTGCGGAAGGCGGCGGGCTCTCGGCCGATCAGTTCGGCCAACGCCGGGTGGACGGCGGCGAACTCGGCATTCCGCGCTGCTGCGAAGATGTCCAGCATCAGGTCGGCGATCGGCGCCGGGGCACCGTGCGCCAGGGCCTGCTCGCGGAAGTCGTCGGCGACGAGGACGGTGCGGGTGAAGGCCCGTCCGGTGACCTGGGCGGCGATCTCGGCGACGGCGTCGAAGTCGAGCGCCGCCGGACCGGTGAGCGGCGGGGTGGGTCCCTCGAAGCGGCCCTCGCCGGCGAGGATCGCCGCAGCGGCCTCGGCGAGGTCGTCGTGGCCGGTCCAGGCGACGGGGCCGTCGGCGGGGAGGGCGATGTCGCCGGTATGGCGCGCGGTCTCCAGGAACAGCACGGCGCTGGCCGCGTAGAAGCCGTTGCGCAGCGCGGTCCAGGGCAGGCCGGTGGAACGCAAAAGGTCCTCGGTCCGGGCATGGTCGCGGCATGCCTGGAAGCGGGAGTCGTGGGCGGCGCCCATCTGGCTGGTGTAGAGGATGCGGCCGACGCGGGCTTCCACAGCGGCGTCGATGGCGGTGCGGTGCCCGGTGACGCACTCCTCGCCCGTGCGGTCGAGGGATACGAGGAGCAGTTGCTCGGCGCCCTCGAAAGAGTGCACGAGCGAGGCGGGGTCGTCGAAGCTGCCCTGCCGGACGCGTACCCCGCGGTCGGTGAGGTCCTGCGCCTTGCGGGGGTCGCGGACACTGACCCCGAGGCGGTGGGCGGGGACGCGGTCCAGGAGGCGCTCGACGATGCGGCGTCCGAGCTTTCCGGTGGCTCCGGTCACGATGATCACGGGGGTTCTCCCAACGATGCTTCCAGTGGAATCAATCCAACGGTAACACCGATATTATCGGTGGAAGCACATTCCGATAACCTTGAACCCATGCCTCCTCGCGACACCGCCGACAGCTCTCGACGCCGCATCGTCGTGGCGGCCGTCGAGCTGCTGGAGAAGGGCGGGCCGGACGCGGTGAGCACCCGCGCGGTCGCCGCCGCGGCCGGGATGCAGCCGCCGGCGATCTACCGCCTCTTCGGCGACAAGGAGGGGCTGCTGGAGGCAGTCGCCGAGCACGGCTACGCGCAGTTCCTGGAGAGCAAGCGCGCGCAGCTCGATCCCGCGCCGCCGGACCCGGTGGAGGAGCTGCGCCGCGGCTGGGACCTGGTGGTGGGGTTCGGGGTCTCCCGCCCGGAGCTGTTCGCGGTGATGAACCGGGCCACCGGCCGGGGACCGGACGCGGCACACCGCGCGGGCCTGGAGATCCTCCGCGGGCGGGTGCGCCGGCTGGCCGCCGGTGCGTGGCTGCGGGTCGACGAGGAGCTGGCCGCCCAGATCATCCAGGCCACCGGCCAAGGCGCCGTCGCCACCTGGCACTCCACGCCCGCGGAACGCCGTGATCCGGCGCTGCTGACCATCCTGCGCGAGTCGATGGTCGCCGCCGTCACCCGCGCCGAGCCGGCGGTCCCCGATACCGAGTCCGGCCCCGCCCCAGCAGCCCGCGCGCTGCGCGCTGCCCTCCCCGATGACGCCGGTGTTCTGAGCGACGCCGAGCAGCGGCTGCTGCGCGAATGGCTGACCCGGCTGGCGGCGGACGGTGGCACACCGCGGGCCTGATCCCAGCAGTGACCCCGCGCCCGGCGGTGTCCCGCCGTTCGGCCATGACGGCACGCTCGGTCGCGGTCACGGTGCGTTCAGCGGCGCCGGGGCGTAGCCGTCAGAGCCTGTGCAGGTCCTCCAGCGGTCTGCCGATGGCTTCGGCGACCTCATCCTCGTCGACCCCCTGCGCCAGGGCGGCTGCGCTCTCGGCTTTGAGGTCGTCCGCCGCCGCCTCACGGGCGTCTTCGGCGTCGTCGTACCGCTGGGCGGCGAGGGCCAACTTAGGCGTGTCCACACCGCTATGATGCCACCCGCTGGCCGGTTCGCCCCGACCGGACACGGCCGGGCATTCGTCCTGAACCTGAGGGAATTGCGGGCGGTGTGCCCCACCTGGCCCCGGGCCGACTGTGCCGCGGCGGCGGTAGGGTGACGGCGACCGAGTCGCCGGGGCTTCTCGCAGTCGTCCGTCGCGCTGCTGGTGGCCGCGGGCCGCATGGGGCGGACCGGCTCCATCCCCTCTTCCCCGGGGTTCACTATGGCAGCACCGCACACCGATGGGTCCGGCGCGCTGACCCGCCTGCTGAAGGACAGTTGCCGAGCGGCCTTCGAGCAGCTGCCGGCGCTGCTGGACGCCGCCGCGGGACGCCTCGGTGTCGGCCGGGCCCGGTTGTACGTGGCGGACCTCCAGCAGGATGTGCTGCGCGAGGTCACCGGGCACGGCCAGAACGCCGGTGCAGGCGGCGCCGAACTGCGCATCGACTCCACGCTGGCGGGCCGGGCCTACCAGACCGAGCAGATTCTGAGCGGTTCGGGCGGACGCGAGCACTGGCTCCCGATCGTGGACGGCACGCAGCGCCTGGGTGTCCTGCGCCTGCGCTCGCAGAAGAACGCGGAAGCGGATCTGCCCGCCGCGCAGTCCCTCGCCCTGGTGACCGGGCTGCTGCTGATCGCCAAGCGCGCGCAGAGCGATTCTTACGCCCGGCTGATCCGAACCCGGCACATGGCCGTCTCCGCGGAGTTGCAGTGGACGCTGATGCCGCCGCCGACGTTCGCCAACGAGCGGGTCACCGTGAGTGCCGCCATGGAACCGGCGTACCAGGTCGCCGGCGACGGCTTCGACTACGCGATATGCGGCGACACGGTGCACCTGGCGGTCTTCGACGCCATGGGCCACAACACCACTTCAGGGCTGACCGCCAGTCTGGTGATGGCCGCCTGCCGCAATGAGCGCCGGCAGGGCGCGGGCATCGCCGAAGTGAGCCGGGCCATCGAGGACCTGCTGCTCCAGCAGTTCGATCACGGAAGCTACGCCACCGGCATACTTGCCGATCTCGACCTGAACACCGGAGTCCTGACCTGGGTCAACCGCGGCCACCTGCTGCCCATCGTCATCCGTGGCGGGCGCTGGGCCAGCGTTGTCCGCTGCCCCCCGGCCGGTCCGATGGGCGCCGATCTCAAGCTGCCGATCACCGTGTGCCGCGAACAGCTCGAACCCGGGGACAGGCTGCTGCTCTACACCGACGGCATCACCGAAGCGCGGGACGCCGACGGAGGGCAGTTCGGCATCGACCGGTTCACCGACTTCGTCATACGCCACCACGCGGCCGGCCTGACGGTCGCCGAAACGCTGCGCCGTCTCATCCACGCCCTCCTGGAGCACCAGCAAGGCCGCCTTGAGGACGACGCCACCGTCCTGTTCTGCCAGTGGAACGGCGCCGCCTGATCACGGTCGACACCGGCGAGAGCGTCCGGACAGAGGCGTACGAGGACCTCGACCACGCCAACGCCGACCACCTGCCGGCCGCCGCCCCATCCGCCGGCCGGCAGGTGGTCGGACGGGCGGATCAGCGCAGCCCGGCGAAGAGGTCGTTCTCGGGTACGGCCGCGCCGGTGGTGTCCCGGACCCGTACGAAGGTCTCCACGCCCATCAACTCGCCGAACCGCTCCCTGCCCATCTTGAGGAAGAAGATGTTCTCGCCCTGACTGGCGTGCGCGGCCAGCGCGTCGAACTTCTGACCGCTGAACGCGGTGGTGTCCACCCACGTGGTGATCTCGTCGTCGGGGAGGCCGATCCCGGCCATCGCGGCGGTCTCGGCAGGGTCCGGTTCGGGCATGTCCGCACCGAACTCGCGCATCACCTCGCCGAACCGCTGCATCATCGAGCGGGGCGCCGTGGTCCAGTACACCTTCGGTGTCGGCGCGGTCATCTCCAGCGCCGCCATCGTGATGCGGTGGGCCTGAATGTGGTCGGGGTGGCCGTAGAAGCCGTTCTCGTCGTAGGTGACGACCACATCAGGTCGGTAGTGCCGCATGAGTTCCGCGAGTCGGGCGGCGCCTTCCTCGACCGGGGTCCGCCAGAAGGCCCCAGGGGCGTCGTTGCTCGGCCAGCCCATCATCCCCGAGTCGGCGTAGTCCAGCATCTCCAGATCGCTGATCTTGAGGACGTCGCAGCTCGCCTTGAGCTCCTGACGGCGCATCGCGGTGACCGCCGCCGGATCGTGCCCGGGATCGCCAGGCTTCACGCCCTCCGGCCCGTCACCGCAACCGCCGTCGGTACACGTCACGAGAACCGTGCGGATGCCCTCCGCCGCGTACCGCGCGAGGATGCCGCCGGTTCCGGTGGCCTCGTCGTCGGGGTGGGCGTGTACCGCCATGAGCGTCAAGGGCCGGTCAGTCATGAAGCAGTCCTCCTGCAGAGATACGTCCTGATCCGAAGCGCGTGCCGGACATACCGCGATGCCCGGGTCCTGGCGCGGCGAGACGGGCGGCGCTGCGGCCTCCGTGTCTCCTGCCCGTGCGGGGCCCGTCCCTCGGCCAATGCAACCGTGCCGGCCGGGTGCGGCGTTGCCCCAACACGCTTTCCCACGGGTCACGGGGTCGTTATGGGCGCCTCACCCGCCCACCCGGCCGATCCGTAAGTCCTTAGCCGGCATCCGGGACGGCGCTGGCGTGGGCGGCAAGGACGCGCCAGGTGCCGTCAGCGTGTATCCAGGTGCGGGTGTAGCGAAGGCGCGCCGTGAACGGATGTCCCCCGGCGGTGCCCTCAAGCCCAGCCAGCACGCGGGTGATCCCGGTGGAGTTCACCACGGTCACCTGCAGGTCCTGCTGGTCGAAGACCTCGACGGTCAGGGTCCGGGACCTGTGCGCTCCCAGGTCCTCCTCCTTCGTCACGGTGCTGCCGTCGGGTCCTGTGTACACGACGCGGTCGTCCAGGAGCAGGTCCAATGCCTGCGCGTCACCTGATCGAACAGCGGCTTGCAGCCTCTGCTCGGCATCGTGGAGAGCGGCTTCAAGAGCCACCTGTTCCGTCCCCATCCCGATCCTTCCTGCCCGGCCGGCCTGCGCGATGACGGGAACGCTACTCCAACGCACTGACACCGCAGTCGCAGGACCGGTCCTCCTTGCCCGGGAGCCGGCCGTTCGGCGTGCCGGCGGCAGCAGCGCCCGGGTGACCGCCCTCAGGTACCGATCCGTGGCGGCGGCGCAGCGCGGCCCAGTGCTGGGCCGCTCTTGTGCGCCCGTAGCCAACTCCGCGGCGCGTACGCCGGCCCACAATGCTTCTTATGGCCGGCAAGGAAGGCAGAAGCGATGGACACGCTGTACGACACCGCAACAGTTCACCCGCCCGATCGTTACGAATACTATCGCGCGGAGTCTGCCGCCGAACTGGCGCCGGTGACCGTCCATGGGCGCCCGCCCGGGCAACTGCGCGCGGTGATGTCGGTCGCGAAAATCAGTGACTTCGAAATCGAGAGCCACACCTTCGCCGCAGACCGCGAGATCTCCGTACGGCGCACCGAGCGTCTGATCGGCGTCAGTGATCCCGAGTGCTACCGGGTGGTCACCGCTCTCACCCCCGGGATACGGGTGAAGCACGCAGGGCACACCGTGGACTTACGTGCTCGGGACATCGCGCTGTACGACAGTTCGCAGCCCTGGGAGACGACGAATCCGACCGGCCTCATTCAGACGGCCATGCTGACGTTTCCACGGGCCCTGGTGCCCGTTGACTACGCTGCCGTTCGTCCGCTCGTCGGCAGCGTCACGCCCAAAAACGTACCGGGGCGCAGTGCGCTCGCGCAGTTCCTGATCGGGCTGACCGAACCGGCCGGCCTAGAGGTCCCGGCGCTGGCGGAGGTTCTGTACGAATGCGTGGTCGGACTGATTCGTCAGAGACTCGGTGAGCCGGGTGGAATCACTCCGCAGACACACCGGTTGCTGCAGCGGACTCACATCAGCGGAATCATTCGCCGGAATCTTGGCGATCCGGCGCTCGGCCCGGAGGAGATCGCCACAGCAGCGAACCTGTCCACCCGGTACCTCTACTCATTATTCCAGGACGCCGAACTCACGCCGATGCGGTTCCCCAAGAACCTGCGCCTTCAGGAAGCCCGCCGTCGACTGGAGGATCCGGCGCTGGCGAGCCTTCCCATCTGTGACGTCATGTCGGCTGTCGGGTATCGCCGGTCTGACCAGTTCGCGCGCGACTTCCGGCAGATGTTCGGCGTCTCGCCCAAAGACCACCGTCAATTGTCCTGCGGGCAACGCACGTCGTGAGCGCCGTCCCGGAGAGAAGCCCGGACACGGAGCAGCCAGCTCCGGACGAACGGTCCCATGAAGCACCGGCTGTAGCCGCAGCACTTGCCGAGTGCTTCCGAGTGGCCGTCCGTGATGTCGATGTGGCCGACGAGAACTCCGATCAGGACGCGCGGAACCGGGACGCGCCGATGCTCTGCGGAACGCACGCGGTCGGAGGCGATGTGAGGACATCTCTGGACGTCTATGCCCAGGACAGCGTTCAGCCGCAGCAGAGTGAGCCGGAGCTGGCCGCAGCGCTCGCGCGTGTGCTCGGCCGCTCGGTCCTCTAACCGACGGAGTCGATCCGGCCGAGCGCGTACTGGCTCGCGACCGCCGATGGTACGGTCACCCGGGCCCGGCTGCTCGACTCGGACGACGAGAAGCCTGTGTCCACGGTCGATGCCGTCGAAGCGCCTGTTGCCGACCTCCCGCGCGCCAGGGTCATCCGGATCCCCGAGATCGTGTACGACCAGCGGAAGCCGACACCGGTGAGCGACCGCTTCGTCACATCTCTCAACGCTCTGGGGACGGGCCGAACCGACGAAACCGACTGCCCGTACTGGACGGCTGCGACGAACTTGGGCGCATGGGAACACCTCGTACAGACGATGACGGACGACTGGGCTCCCGCGGGTTGGTACCCGGCGGACCTGTACGTACAAAACCTCATGGCACGGGACGAGTTGGACCACCTGCAACAGCAGCTTCCAGAGCGGGCGGCCGAGTTGCTGGAGGCCGCGGTGGTCCCGCCTGGTACCTGGACCTCGGCAAGCAACCAGACCTGGACGTCCCCGGCACGGACGACGCCGGCTGGTGGTGGGACCGCCGCCCCGCCCCCTCCCCTGGTAGCCCCACGACGGCGCCATCCGCCACGGCAGAGGCCCGTAGCCGTCGTAGAGGTGGACGGACAACGGCTTGCGCCCCAGTCAGCGGTGGGCTGCGGATCCACACAGGGCGAGACCACGAATGTCGTCGGCCCCCGCTGCGAGCAGTGGGGGCCAACGACGTCGTGCCCGGTGAGGCACTGGCGGAGGATACGCGATCCGAACTCGTGAGGGGTTGCCCCCAACACGCTTTCCAACGCATCGCCTTCGAGTTCGCGGATGGCTCCAGGCGCTCTGACCTGCGATGGAGCGGTCGGGCGAGAGACGTGCGGACGCCGATGAACGGGCACGAATGAGACCAGGACTGAGACCGTCGACGCCTCGCGCAGTCGGGCTACTTCCCGGCGTCGGGGCCGTACCACTGGAGGGGCTGCCCGGTGACGGCGGCGATGCACTCGAAATCCCGGTCGCGGTGGAGGAGGGTCAGTCCCTGCAGTTCCGCGGTCGCCGCGACCACCAGGTCCACCGGGCCTGCACTGCGGTGCTGCCCTTTGCGGGTCAGCAGCTCCTGGACGCGCCAGGCCCGGTCGTAGGCCCGGTCGTCCACCGGCACCCAGCCGAAGAGCAGGCGCATGTCGTCGATGCCCTGGGCCCGATCCTCGGCAGACCGCGCGCTGTAGAAGAACTCCAGCTCCGTCACCGGGCAGGTTGCGATGAGGCCCGCTGCAGCTGCTCTGTCCCAGCCGTACTGCTCGGCGTCCCCTCGCATGAAGCGGGCGAGAGCGCTGGTGTCGATCAGGAACTGTGCCGCGCTCACCGGCGGTAGTTCCTCTTGTCCTCGAACAGATCCAGGTCGAAGCCGCCCTCGTCCGCGGCCGTCCGCAGACGGGTGAGGGCAAGGGCACGCCGGCGGTTGTCCAGCACCTCACGCAGAGCCATGTTGACCGTGTCCTTCTTAGTGTTCGTACCCAGCGCCTGGGCCACACCGGCCAGCAACTCGTCGTCGAGGTCGATCACCGTTCGACTCACAGCTACCTCCCTTGATATCATCGATCCGAGTTATTATACACGCGTGGATGCATAGCGTAGGAGTCCAGCCGAGTCCCTGGTCGCAAGATCAGAAAATGCCCGGCCGCCGCTGCTGACTGCTGACCTCGAAGCCGAGAGCCTGCAGTGGCCATCGACGTCATGCCCGGTGAGGCACTGGCGGAGGATACGAGATTCGAACTCGTGAGGGGTTGCCCCCAACACGCTTTCCAACTGCCCGTCCCGCGGTACGGCGGGGTTCGCCACGGTTCTGAGCTGGGGTGCCGTGTGGGCTGGCGGTCCCTGCGGACATCCGCGAACAGGGGTAAACGCAACCCGAACTGCAACCCTCCGGGGTGCGGGGTGCTGACCGTGGTCGGACTGGTGATCGGGGGCCGTGCGTGCGGTTCCGCAAGCCTGGCCCTGTGGAGAAAAAGGCAGGCGTATCAGCGTGGATTGGGAGGGTCACCGGTGTCGGCCGGGGCTTAGGCGTGCCTGCGCGCGGCAGACATTGGGGTCCAGCAGGACGCGCGTGATCTCGTGCAGCGTCGGGGCGGGGCGATATTGACGCGGTGCTGCCCTGGTTGCAGTCCCTCGTGAAATGAACTGGCTGCTTTTCTCGTCGGCCGTACCCTGTTTGCCGGGAAGGTGGATCTCGGCCTGAAGGCGAGATGCTCCTTTTGTGGCTTTCGCTGAAGTTGGTTCTGTACGGCTTCGGCTCGTAGAAGGACTGCAGGTCAATCAGATTGCTCTCCGCGCGAGAGGGGTGGAGCCCGGGCGACTGGTACCCGAGCCTCGACGGCATCCTTCTCCCTCACCCGGGGGCCGCTTGTTCGCCGTCGCCGGAATCGTGCTCATTCCGGTCGGGATGTGGCTCATCGTCTGCTGACATACGGGCTGTGGTGACGTCAGGGCTTGATGACGACGGTGTGGACGATCTTGTCGGCGAAGGTCTGCTTCTTGCTGTCCCAGGCGGCCCAAAGGAAGGCTAGGTAGCAGGGGATGGCGACGACGAGGTGCAGGAGCCGCCTGCCGGTACGCCAGACCGAGGCCGGCGGCCTGGCCACCGCCCTGCGCGGTAGCCGGGTGCCGGGCGCCTAGCGGTCTGGGGTGCGACGATTGTGCACCGGTCGGCGGCGGGTCCGGACCGCGGGGTTGTGGTGAGGTGTGCCGAACTCCGCCTGTCCGCAAGGGGCCGGGCCGCTTGTTGGGCCGTCATTTCCTGCGCGCGCGGTGCTTGCCGATGATGACGATGACGGCGAAGACGGCTATGCACACGGCTATGCCCAGGAGGTCGACGAGCGGACCTCCGGGCAGACGGGTTACGCCCACTGCGATGGTCAGGCTTGTTCTCACGTGGTACTCCCTATCAGAACCTGCGCGGCACTGGTCATGACCCGTACACGGGACCGGTTGTCAGCGGTGGTGGCGGCGGGGACAGCTGTTTCTCGATCCGGTCGAGGCGCCGGAGTGCGCGTCGGCCGGCCACTGCGCCGGTTCCGACGCCAGCGGCTGCCACCAGTGCCAGTGTCCCCAGGGCCGTCCGGCTCGTGACCAGGCAGGCGATGCCGAGCATCCCGAAGACAACGGCGAGTGCGGGGTTCATCCAGCGGCCCCTTTCAAGTGCCGTGCGCTGGCGTCGGGCCAGGAGCGCCATCGCGTGTCGGGCCGCAGGGTCGCGGGGGATGCGGCCCTGGCGCAGTCGCCGGGAGGCCACCGGAACCTGCCAGGTTTTCAGGCCGGTCTCAGCTGCGACCTGCCGCCGGATCGCCAGCGTCTGCCACGTCACACCGGCGGAAGCCGCCAGGCCGCCACCGAAGCCGCCGGGATTGTCGGGCAGCCACAGCGACCACCCGGCTATCAGCCCGGCATACACCAGTAGCACCACGGCGATGCGTGCCCACGCCGGGTCGTACCAGCGCCGCTCGCCCTCCCAGTCCACCACAGCGCAATGGACCTCACTGCTCATCGCATCCCCCCAACGCCCCGTCACCCAGAGCCAGTCGCCTACCCTCAGGCGCGGGCAGCAGGCCCTCCGACCACGTCAAGCAAGCTCTGAGGACGAAGCGTCAAGCATCTCCTGAGACTTCACAGACCAGCGCATCAGTGCCCGTATCCCTGGTGGGCAGGTGCGGAGGATACGAGATTCGAACTCGTGAGGGGCACGTATGGCGTCGCCGGGCAAACGGGTCGGCAGCCCAGGCTCCGCGCGCCCGCGACGCCTATGCGGGAAGCCGCCGCGGCCCTCTTCCTGCCGACCTGGCACGGTTCATACAGCCCTACGGCCCCCGGGCGCTCCGCCGCTGCAACGACCGTGGCGCCCATGGTGAGGTCCCGACATACCGCGACACGAGCAGGAACCGAGCTGCTGCGCCAGGACCGACAGCGGCGGCAGTGCGTAGGCGTGTCTCTGCCTTTCCACGGCCGCGCCCGTGCCAGGGCGCTGCGAAAGTCTGTTCTCCTCTCGGAAACTTCGCTCCGTGCCGTACGAATGGCTAGCGTGAAGCCGGAAACGATGAGCCGTGACATCGGCAACCCCACCCTGGAGACGCATGCGATGACATCCCCCGCCCCCTCCGGTAAGGGCAGGAGCACCCGGCCCTTACCCCGCACGATCGCAGCGATCAGCGCTGCGCTCGGTGAGGAGAAGCGACAGGCGTTCCACACGGCGCTTTGGCATGCGCCGCTGGGGCCGGAACTCGACGACGTAATGAATGTGTGGTGGATGGAGGCGATGTTCGATGCGGTGCCCGGCCGTGAACACCGTCTGACCAGGACGGTCGCCGGCCGTGACCTGGTACGCCTCCCGGACTTGTGCGCGGATGATCACCGGTGAGGCCCGTGTCACGCGGCTGGCAGGCCGTCGCCGAACTCAGAGCGGCCGAAGTCCTGCATGACATGGGGATGTCGGGATGCAGGGAACTCCACGACCAGATGGTCCTCTTCTTCCGCGCGCTGGCTCTCGAAGTGGGCGACTCCGTCGAGTCGGGCAAGACGCCGCCGGGACTGCCAATGGAAATCGACGGTGTCATCTGGTATAGCGTGGCCGTGCCCCGTGAAGGCGTCTTCTTCAGCTACAGCATCTATCCCGGCGAACGGCAAATACGTATCTGCGACCTCATCTGGATCATGTCGGATCCGGATCTGGCCTGACCGGTCTCCACCCTGAGTTCCGGAGCCGTCACCATGAACGGCGCTGCGGTCCTGGTGAGATGGCGGGGACACGAACGATGCCGCAGCAGGACGGCCGTCTCCCTGCGACCGCGTGCCCGAGGGCGGGCTGGCACGCGAGCTGTGGTGTGCCGGCCGTCCTCGTGAAAAAGGTCGTAGCGATGTCCATCGCAAGGACTCCGCCGAGGGCCGCGGACTCCGGCTCGTCGCGCGGTCGCCGCTGGTGCGATGAGCGACGATCATCTGTCGGACACGCAACGGAGCGCGTGCGTACTTCCGTATCTACGCAGGATCGCGGGTGACGCGTCCTCGCGAGTCACAGCGAGCCCAGGCCGGTGAACGTCCAGGCCAGGGCAGCAAGTGCCGCTCGGCGGTGAAAACCCGGTGGCCCGTGACGGCATCGATGGCGAGCATGGCACCTGTGTCTGTCGTGACGCGCGAGATCCGCGCCCTCTATTCCGCCGAGACGGTCACGGTCTACCAGGCGTATTCGCCGGAGACCGCCTACCCGGCGGCTGCCGCGGGACGGTTTTCCGACGGCTACGACCGCGGGCGGATGACGTGGATCAAGCCCTCGTTCCTGCCGATGATGTACCGCAGTTCCTGGGGTTCGGCGGTGGGGCAGGAGAGGGTGCTGGCGATCCGGATCCGCCGTGAGGGGTTCGAGTGGGCTCTCGCCCACAGCGTGTTGTCCGGGTACAACGGCCGGTTGCACGCGTCCCGCGACCAGTGGAACGCGAGATGCGCCGCAGCTCCGTGCGCATCCAGTGGGACCCGGAGCGGGACCGGCGCCTGCAGCCGATGCCGGATCGTTCCCTCCAGGTCGGCCTGCGCGGCGAGGCCGTTCACCGCTACGTCGACGAGTGGATCGTGGGCATCGACGACGTCACCGAACTCAGCCATGCGGTCCACGCACTGACCGGGGACGGTCTGACGGCTGAGGCCGCACGGCTGTTGCCGGTCGAACGCCGCTACCCGCTGACCGGGGCACTCGCGTCCCGCATCGGCGCCACGTCCCTGTGACGTCCGCTGGACGACGAAACAGCCCGACGGGTCGGGCGGCAGGTGAGGGGAGAATGCGGCCGGTGAGCGATGTTGAGTTCTACGCCGATGTGCTCTCCTCCGGCACCGTGCTCGGCCTCGATGCGCACAGCACGCCGGAGCAGGTGACTGCCGTGCTGGGAACGGATTTCGGTGAGTACCGGTCGCGCGGTGCGATGATCCGGGATTTCGGGCTGGTCGAGTTCACATGGGAGCGTCGGCGAGCCGACCGGACATGGTCGGGAGTGGGATTCGCCGTTCAGGTCCACCGCCTGGAGACGGCCGGCACGGAAGCGGTCAGCCCTGCGATCAGGGCGGCCTACGGCACGTTCCCCTCCGCGCCGCCCCGCCTCGAGGAGCTGAGGGCGCTGATGGATGCCGAGCGGTGGCCGCTGCGGGATGTCCCCGGCGCCGATCCGGACTTCCGTGAGCTGTGGCAGCCCGAAAGCGGGGTCTCCGTCATGACCGGCCCGCGAAGGAACAGCCTGTCCTCCGGCACGGACGACCTGCCCGTCTACCGGATCGGAGCACCGCTCACCGTCGGGCAGGCAGTCGTGCGCTCCCAGGGCTCTGCCCGTCGCAGCCCGGCGCTGGACCGTCTCGACCACCTGCTCGGGGCCACCCCGGAGGAGCGGTTGGACTGGCTGGCCCGTCGCGGATCCGCGCCGGAAGCGGGGCGGACCAACTGGTGGCTCTATCACCTGCAAGTCATCGACTTCCGCATCGCCCAGCAACGGGAGAGCCAGGTTTCCTGGATCGGACTCAAACTCTGGCTCCTCGACCAGGGCGAGCGGCAGGGGCTGTTCACCACCGCGGCGACGGTCGAATCGCGCGCCTGGTTCGTCGCGGCGCTCCATGACCGGTACGCCCCGCTGCCCGACCGGACCGTGCTCCCAGAGGCCGACACTCTGGTCCGCGACTGCCTGGAAGCGATCCCTGGCACGGCGGCGAATCTCGCCCGCCGCCGCGACCTCCACTCCTGCTCATGCGCAAAGCTGCTCCGCTCACGCCACGCCACGCCACGCCACGCCAGGAACCTCATCCGAGCCGCGGAGCAACACCGCAGCCGCCTTCGGGACCCACTGCTGGCCGCCCATCTGGACGATTGGTCCACCTTGCGGCCCCAGTTGGTGTGATGCCGAGACTGGGGATAATGACGTAGGTCCTGAATGCCTGAATTGCGGTGACATAAATGCAAC
Source organism: Streptomyces sp. IBSBF 2435 (assembly GCF_036815005.1). Taxonomy (NCBI): domain Bacteria; kingdom Bacillati; phylum Actinomycetota; class Actinomycetes; order Kitasatosporales; family Streptomycetaceae; genus Streptomyces; species Streptomyces sp. IBSBF 2435. Next base: position 41,266 of record NZ_JAJSYW010000021.1, read on the forward strand.
CCAAACTGCAATCTAACCATAGCGGGGTGTCGGACCGCAGGAGCGGCTCGGCACCCCGTTTCGCCTGGTCAGGCGGTGTACGGAGGATACGAGATGCGAACTCGTGAGGGGTTGCCCCCAACACGCTTTCCAACCGGTCACTACGGCGTCCGCCACGAGCCAGATCCGGTCTGACCTGCGATGAATCAAGTGGTGGGCCGGGCTCCGTACGCCGTCGGACGGAGCCGAATGAGACCAGAACTGAGACCAGTGCCCTCATGCTGCGTGGGGGATGAAGGCGACAGTGGAGGTGTCGCCGTCGAGGGCGATGTTGAGCGACGCGTCGAGTGCTCCCGCAAGCCGGGCGAGCAGGGGAAGGGTAGGGACGGTGCCACCGAGTTCGAGCTTGGACACCTGGGGCTGCGTCATGCGGGCTCGTCGGGCAAGTTCGGTCTGGGAGATTCCCAGTTCGGTCCGGCGGTCGTACACCGCTTGCCCAAGGTCGAAGGCCATCCGGATCTCGGTGCGCGTCGCTTCCACTTCGGGAGGTTCGGCGTAGCCTTCTGCGGCCTTCCGCTCGCGGGCGAGCTTCCACTGGGCGTGGTTCACGGGCCTTCTCCTTTCGTGACATCGCGGGTGAACTCGTCGTGCGCGGTGTGGCGCTCGGCCTCGCATGCCTTTCTGGCCTGCTTCGCACGATCCACTTCCGCATCCTCCCGCATCCGCGTCTTGCGGAACACGGTCAGCAGCACGATCCGGCGCTCGGAGGCGAGCCAGTAGGTCAGACGGACGGCGTTGCCGTCGTGGCCGAGGCTGAACCGTAGTTCCCGTAACCCGTCGCCGAGGTATCGGGCGTAGGGCTCGGAGAGGGTGGTGGGCGCGTCGAGCAGACGTTCAGCCGCATGCTCGGCTACGAGGTAGTCGCGATCGGACAGGGTGTCCAGCCAGCGCCGGACTTCCGGTTCGATCTCGATCTCCCAGCCATCGCTCATATAGCTGACTATATAGATAGCCCAATGTATGGGCAAGCAGGGATGAGCGGTCGGCAAGCACATCGGCCAACATCGACAGGGCGCCGCCCGGCGACCTGCCGCGAGGGACGGATAGGAACGAGCTCAGGGCCGCCGGCCTCGTCGGCTCGCACACATAGCGCGCCCGAAGACGACTACCCCGCCCGCAGCCATGTGTCGAGTGCGGCGAAGTCCGTGGCGGTGGGTCCGTGACGGTTGTCGACACGGTGCAGGAAGGCGCGGGCGGGGTGGTGGACCTCGGCCCAGGTGCGGTCAGCGCCAGTGATCTCGTCGTCGAGCCAGACGAAGGGTCGTCCGGCTGCCCAGTCGAGAAGCGTGCGGGTCTTCCAGTGCAGGCCGGCCGGTTCGGGATCGTCGGACGGCTCCGGCCAGGTGACCACAGGGAGCTGTGGCAGTCCCAGGAGCGGCGCGAGGCACTCGTTGGCCTCGGACTCCCACGTGGCGGCCCACACCAAGTCGCATGGCAGCGCCAGCAACTTGGCCCCAAGGGCGGGATCGACCCTGGCCAGCAGCGGATTCCCACCGACAGCCTGCGGCACGTAGGTCGGATAGCCGTCCGGGTACTGCTCCCGCGTCCCGCCGAACGGGATGAGTGGTCCATCCACGTCAACAAAGAGGACAGGCCGCGGCGGGAAAACGATCACCCCCGCACCGTAGAGGCAACACGGGTGGGCCTGGAAGCGGCCCGACGGCCGCCCGCCCGACCATGGCCGCGCCGCTGGCGAGCCCTGGACGTCGATGGGCCCCGCTGCGAGCAGCGGGGCCCATCGACGTCGTGCCCGGTGAGGCACTGGCGGAAGATACGAGATGCGAACTCGTGAGGGGTTGCCCCCAACACGCTTTCCAACCGGTCACGACGCTGTCCAGGAGGAAGCGGAGGCGGTCTGACCTGCGACCGAGCCGATGCCTGGGCGGGTGGCGGACGGACCCGGACGCGGCTGAATGAGACCAGAACTGAGACCGAGGGCGTGGGGGCGCCGGGGCCAGCTTCTGCCGTGGGCCTCGGACAGGTGAGAATTCGACAACCGTTTCCTTTCCCGGGCATGGGGCAGCACTGCGCATCACTGAACACAAGCCAGCGAAACCGCTGTTCAGGCCATTCCCTTTCCACTTGTCGCGGTTCTTGTCCGCAGCCGATGCGCGCTCGCCAGAGTGGTAGGAGGCAAAAGCTGTTGATCAGCTGATGCTCTGGAGGAATCGTTGATTCATGGGGGTAGATGACGTATGGGTGACGCCGACGACGGCGAGATACTCGACATCAAGCTCGCTGACCTGCAGGCGACGGCACCGCAGTTCCTCATGCACAGTTCGTACCTTGCCACGGCCCTGGTCAAGCTCCAGGGCGCTCTGGCCGCGGCCGGTTCAGCGTGGGGGGCGGACGACCAGGGCAAGCAGTTCGAGGGCCAGTACGTGCCGAACGTGACCAGCATGACGATGGCGGCCGAGGTCCTGGCGCTCGGCCTGGCCAGCATCCACGACGCGATGGTCGACATGGCGGACGGCCACGTGGGCAACGAGGAACTGGTCCGGTCGATGTTCAGCCGGAACGGGCCGAAACCGGAGCCTCCCCCGCACACCGCCGGAGGCGGCCTGCAGTGAGCGTCGCCGACGAGGCCAAGAAAATCGTCATGAAGCTGACCGGCATGTGGTGGCCGGACGCCGACGAGGGAGGTCTGCGGGACGCGGCCACTGCATGGCGGACCTTCGCCGACGACGTCGAGACCCTCACCGCCGCCGCGAACACCTCAGCCCGCACCCTGATCGAGAACAACACGGGCAACGCGATCTCCGCCTTCGACGACCCGTTCTGGCGCCGCTACTACTACGGCAACAGCGGCTGGCTCCAGGACATGGTCGACGGCGCCCGCGACCTGGCCACAGCCCTCGACCAGTACGCCGACAGCGTCCACAGCGCGGTGACGCAACTCGAACACGAACTGGAGATGGTCGGCGCCACCATCGTCGCCGGCACCGCACTGGCGTTCTTCACCGCAGGACTCACCGAAGCCGCTGCTGCGGCTGCCACTGCTGAGATCGTGGACCTCTCCGCCACCCTGGGCGTGACCGTCACCGCCGAGGTCGCCACCATCGCCGGCACCACACTCGCCACCGCCGCCATCGCCGGCGTCGAATCGGTCACCGTCGACCTCGCCGTCACCCAACCCATCGCGATCGCCACCGGGCAGAGCAACGGCCTCAGCCTCGACGAGGCGGCGGACTCCGCGCTCTTCGGGATGGTCTTCGGCGGCGGCTTAGGAGCGGGCGGCGGCACCCTCAAGGTCGTCGCCGAGAACGGCGGCCTGCAGAGCGTGCTCAACGGACTCCGGCTGAGCAGCGCTGACCTCGACGCGATGGGCAAGTCCCGTACGTGGAAGCTGTTTCAGTCACCGGACTCGAAAATTCCCGTGGCACCGCTTACACCGGGCGACTACGACCTGATCTCCGGCGACCCGGTCTACTTCGGGCAGGACAGCACGACCGTGGGCTACGACGGGCTCACCCTGAACAACCTGCAACGGGTCGCCCGTGTCCCGGGCGTACACGACGTAATCATCCACGGAACGGACCAAGGCGTCTTCGCGCCCGGGCGCGTCAACGCGGCCGGAAAGATTCTGACGGACTTCGAGGTGAACCCCACCCATATCGCGGACGCCATCCGAAGCAATCCCGGTTACCACGGCGAACCGGTGCGCCTCGTTTCCTGCTACTCCGGTGCCGACACGAGACCTCCGGAGCTGCCCCTCGCACAGACCATCGCCAACGAACTCGGCGTGCCGGTGACCGCGCCCACCAGCAAGGTGGGTACATCCCCGGATCTGGGACTCAACCAGACCCCCACTATCGGCAACAATGGCTACTGGCGCATCTACCTGCCCATGGCCCAGTGACGGCAGGATCACGGGAGTGGCGATGATCAAACGAGCAGGTTTCTACCGGGAGACCGGCAGTCCGGATCCCACAGGTGACGCACCCTGCCTGCGGGACGCCGTGCGCGACACCGGCACCTGGGACGAGGACAGCGTCGTCGCCTATCTGGAGTCGGCCCGGGAGATCTACAGCACTATGGGCGCCGAGCAGGACGTTCTCACCGGCGACAAGTGGATCTCGGGCGCTGGGTCCCTGATGACCGATGGCACCTGGATCTGGCCCATCGACCTCGCGCACTACGTACGACGCCACCACGCGGCCCTGCCCGCCGAGTTCCTCGACCACATCCGGGCCCGCAGCTACACGGTCCCCTCAGTGGAACACGAACGCGCCAAGGAGATCTTCCTGGCGGAGTTCCCGAACGCCGCGCCCCGGCCGGCCGCCGCGCCCGACGGCTTCTTCACCTGGTACCTGCCGAAACTGACGGACGCCAGGGCTCGTCGGCTCCTCGGTGACCTGGCCACGTGCGGGCTGTCCGCCGTCCATCCGCTGACGAACTCCCTCTTCGGGTTCCGCGAGACGCCGACCGGTGCCCGTAAGCCGCTCCCCCTCAAGGTAAGCGACGAAAGCCTCAGTGCCGATCTGGCCGAAGAGGATTACCGACGCGTCGAGTTCACGTGCTGGAAGGGATACGACCGGCCCCTGACGGTCGTCGTCCGGCGAACGGACGCGTCGACGCAGAGCGTCGCGCTAGCCCTCACCGACCTGCCGGAACCCGCCCGCGAGCCGATGCTGGCAAAGCTGGCGAGCCTCCCCGACCGGGATCCGGCCGGTTGCCTCGGGTTCGTGGTCGATCTGGCCGGTGCCACAGCCGCCGAGGACTGGGACAGCGTCCTCACCGGTGCCGGAGGGCCGATCACCGTATGGCCGGACACCGTGGGCATCCTGCGTGAGCGTGTTCCCGAGCACCCCGAACTCTCGGCGGGCCGGCGCACCCAGCACGGCCCGCTCGACGTCTTCCATCGCCCGTGACCGCAGGCTGAGCCGCTCAGCAGCGCCGTCGTCCGGAGTAGGAGACAGGTCGCTCCCGGACCGGGCTGACGGTCACCCGAGGCGCCCTCGAACGTCCGCGGACGTACGTGAATGAGATCAGGCCCGAGAACTCTGGCCGGCCAGTGTCTGGAGTACTCAACTGCAACCCTCGACGTGGGGGGGGGGGGGGGGGGGGGGGGGGGGGGGGGGGGGGGGGGGGGGGGGGGGGNACGTCGTGCCCGGTGAGGCACTGGCGGAGGATACGAGATTCGAACTCGTGAGGGGTTGCCCCCAACACGCTTTCCAACTGCTCGTCCGAGGGTTCAGGTAGGTACGCCACCGTCCTGACCAGGGCTGAAAGCGCACGGTGGATGCACTCAGGACACCCCTGAACAGGGCTGAACGCAACCCAAACTGCAACCCTCGGCGGCCTCGGTGGCGCGTCTGTCGTGCTGCGCTGTAACTGTCGCAGCCTCTCGTCCCGGATTCATGGCAGGGCGGGCCCGTGAGGTCATCTCGCCACCTCAGAGGCGGAGAGGGTATCGCTGCAGGACGATGCGGTTGCTGTACGGTGCTGCTGAATTTGCGGTCCGGAGCGAGGCTGCGGGCCGCCCGAGGGTAACTGCCGATTCCTTGATGGCCCACGGCTACCGGGTCTTCCTGCGTGATGCATTCAGCCCGTTCCGTTGCCGCTTCTGCTCTGACGCCATGAACTGAACTCCTCGCTGGCAATGTCCGCTCGCGGTGGGTTCGGTAGTTGCGGCGGTGAGCCGTTGCGCGGTGGGGTGACAGTAGGCCGGGCCGGCGCGGCTCGGGATGTTCAATGCCCGAAACATCCGCTTCGCGCTGACAGAATGTGTTACTCGACCAGCAGGGACCGGCGTCAGGGTTAGTCATGGAAGATGATTTGTCCATCTTTATTCAGGCAGCTGGAAGCACGGTAGTGGCCCTTTTGGCCTCGGCCGCTTTCAGCGGTGCCAAACGCGCTGTTCTCGAACTGTGGGCCCGCCTGCGCCCCGAGGAGGTGACTTCGATCGCTGCGGAGTTGGAGGCGACACGAACGACCCTGACCCAGGGAGCACAGGACGACCAGGCGGTCCAGGACCTTGCACAGGCATGGCAGCGCCGCCTCGCCCCGCTGCTGTCTGCCGAATCGGATGCCGCCGCCCTGCGCCGCGCGCTCGCCGCGGCAGACGCTCCACAGGAACAAGGACCAGCTACCGGGGTCCGTATGACTGCCGAAGCCCACCATGGCAACAACTTCCAGGCCGGGCGGGACCAGTACGTCATTGGCCGCTGACCTTCATGACCGGTCGGCAGCCAGGGCCGCTGGTTGTAAGGACTGACTCGGACGAAACGCTGCGCCAGAAATACGGAGTAACGATGCGGGTTCCCGACGGCGACCTGATTTACATCAAGCAAAACGCGGAATCCGGCGGGTCCGGCCGTAATATCCAGGCGGGACGCGACCAGTTCGTGTTCGACTCAGGGAGCGTCCATGTCCACTTCAACGGCTTGCAGTCACCCAGTACCCCTACGCCTTCGCTGCGGCCACCGATCAATCTCAGGCCGCCGCAACTGCACGGGCGAGACATCGAATTGCGCGACCTAGGCGGCGGGGACTTGGCAGCACTGATGGGCCGCATCACCGTCCTGGGCGGCCTAGGCGGGATCGGAAAGTCCGCGTTGGCCCTGACCATTGCCTACATCGCGAAAAGCGCTGGGGTATGTGTGCTGTGGGTCCAGGCGTCCAGCGGGCCGGAAGTGAGCGAGGCGTTCCGGCAGATCGCAAGGAAGCTGAGCCAGCGGGACGTCGGGAGTGACGAGGTGCCGCTGGAGGGGCTGAACACTGCGGACCTCGCCTGGGAAGCTCTTCATGCCAGCGAGAAGCCTTGGCTGCTGATCCTCGACAACGCGGATGATCCCTCGCGGCTCGACCAAGACTTGGGGTCCAACTGGCTGGAGCCATCTGCGTCCGGGGCAGTCTTGGTCACCACCCGCCAAGCGCATAGAGACGTGTGGCCACCGGGGACACAGTTGATAAGGCTCGGCCCGCTCGACCCTCCGGCCGGCGCCGCTATGCTGCTCGCCCTGTCCGGCAGCACCGCACCGGATCCCGCGGAACGTGACGCTGCGCAAGACCTGTCCGAGCGGCTGGGTGGAGTGCCCCTAGCACTGCGGGCTGCCGGGCTGTGCGTGGCGCAACCTCTCTCTCCCATCCGCGACTTCACGGCCTTCCGTCACGCACTCGACCGTGACTTCCCGAATGTGGTTGACCGGGCAGCCGCCACCTCACCGCGCTCGTCCACGACCGATGACGCCCGGAGTCTGGTAATGCAGACCTGGGAGGTGTCTCTGGACGCACTGGAGCAGCAAGGGGTCTCTCAGGTAAGGCCGATTCTGCGGGTTCTGTCGTGCTGGGCTTCCCGGCCGGTACCAGTGGCCCTACTTTCTCCCAAAGTGCTGGGCAGGACCCACGGCCCGGACAGTGGCGGCTGGAACAGCCTTGTCGTGGAGCGTGCTTTGAATGCCCTCAGTGCCGTCGGCCTGATCGACATCGCCGACGAGAATTCCGACGTTTCCTCCGTAGAGGCCGACGCGTTCTATCGCCAGACTGGCGACGTGCGGCGGCACCGGTGCGTGGTTGTGCACCCTCTGGTCGCCGAAGTGAACGCTGCGCATCTGGAACGTTCCCCCCACCGGGTCCGTACCTGGGGTGCCGCGGTCCGTTGCCTTGGAGCTCTGCGGGATACCGAGGACGAGGAGATCGCCGCACAATGGCACCTCGCGGTCCCTCACATGATGACGGTGGCGGGCCGGCTCCCACCATCGCACGGTGAGTTGTTCGAAATCGTCGTGGATACGCATATGTACTTGAGTCGCTACCTGAGAATGGTCGGTCAGTACGAAATTGCGTACAGGTGTGCTGCGGCTCTTCGTACGCGACTGACCGCTTTCACACCCAACGACCGAGTCCGTTACCGGGTCGAACTCAATGCGGCAGAGTGGGCCTGGCACATGTCTCGCCTGGACGAGGCGGACGCCACGGCTGCGGCTGCCTGCCGCCTAGCCGATTCTTCACTCGGAACGGATAGTGTCGAATTCCTTTCGGCTCGCGCGCTGGCTGTTGCGATCCATTCGGAGCGCGGCTTTCTGGAGTCGGGAGAGAAAATGGCACGCGAGCTATGCGCGGAGATGGACGGCAAGCCGCACCTCCCCTATCTCGGCATGCAGGCTCATCATCATCTCGCCACGATTCTCCGTGAGGCAGGACGTCTCGATGAGGCAGAGAAGCATTCCCGCCGAGCGGTGGAGTTCTCGGACTGCCTGGAAGCCGCGCCCTTCAGTCGGGCCATCATCCGCCATGAGCTAGGCGTCATCTTGTGGCATCGAGGCCATCTCGACCAGGCACTCACTGTCCTATTGGAGGTGCTGCGGCAGCAGCGCTCCTACCTGCCTGCCTGGCACCCATCAGTCCTGGTCACCCGCTATGACGTCGCCTCCATCCACAGCCTGAGGGGAAACTCAATCAGGGCCTTCATGGACTTCATGGATATCTGGCTGGCCGAGCAGGATCTGCTGGGGAACGGTCACTACAAAACACTGCAGACTCGGCATCAGATTGGCCAGATTCTGGTGGAAATCGGTCAGGTCGAGCAAGCCGAGTCGATCCTCAGCGAGGTGGAGGAGGAGTACGGAAAACAGGGACTGGATGGGCGCCTCACCGATTTCCTGTCCACCCGGCATGAGAGGGTGCACATTGCGGCACAGCGAGGCCAGCACGTGGAGGCTCACCGGGGGTGGCGCCGGATCCTCGATGAAGAGCAACGCAGCCTGGGTGGGCGACACCCCTCCACTCTCCGCACTCACTACAACTGGGCACTCTGCTGGGCGGTCCTCGGCTCTCCCCCGGTGGCGCGTGCCGAGATGAGAAAGGTGCTCGTCGCTCGCCGCGACGTGCTCGGTAAGGATCACTACGAGACAGTGCAAGCCGCAGACGCGCTCGCGGCATTGGCCCGCAAGCCGTACCTGAGCTGGCGGTTTGGCGGAGACCGGAGACGCAACGTGCCTGTGAACCGGGCGGCACGTAGAAATACCAAGGGCCAGGCTGGCGACCTCTGAGTTCGAACTCGTGAGGGTTGACCCCAACGCGCTCTCCAATTCTTCGTCCCGTCGTACGCTGGAGTCCGTTACCGTTCTCGTGCCGACTGTCAGAGAAGGACACGGACATTGTGCACGTCCGACTGCGGGACAGCCCTCAGCGGCTACACGACCACGGCCGAACGCAGACGGCCGCGCTGAGTCATGGAGAGCACTTCTTGTCTGTCGAACACGTCAGGTGTGCTTATCGCCAGCGCAGGTGAGGGTCGCGAAACAAGGGCAGATGTCATCCGCTCAGTGACCGGCTGAGTTCTTCCGGCGTCATGCGGGAGCCGGGGTCGGCCATGTCTCCGTGGAAAACGATGCCCTCCTTACGCAGGAGGTCCGCCGCGGTATCCGTACGCTCGGAGTCCAGCCAGCGGAACTTGGGGCTGACGCGTCTCTTGACCGTGAGCACTCGCCAGGCATTGGGGCAGTCCTCGCAATTGGCGATGTGCGTACCGATGGGGAGCGCGTGACTGCCGATAGCGGTTGCGAGGTCCCCGTACGTCGTCCAGCGCCCGGAGGGTATGGCGGCCAGCACGGTGTGGAAATCCGTCCAGTCCCTACCCACGGATACGTCGCCTCGTACCTGCTTGGCCAACTGAGCCAGGTCGGTGTCCGCCAGGGCAGCCCACTCGTCGGGGTCGACACCCTCCGGGACATGGTCGGCATCGACTACCCACCAGGTGGTGCCCTGGATGCTGGAAGGGGAACGTCCCGTCACGGTAGTGAAGATGTGCTCAGTCAGATGACCGGCGGAGTAACTCTGCCCGTCCGCATCCCACGTGAGCTGGTCGGTAGTGGTGTTCGCCCACCGGACCGTTGTGCGGCCGACCTCTTCGGCCGCCCAAGCGGTGATCGCTTGCCGGATCTCCTCAGTCACGCGGTGCTGCGGCCTCAGGCGCAGCCGTGTTCCGTCCGGCAGGATTCCGGCGCTGACGAGTTCGCGCACGGCGTCCTGTGCGCGTGAGCGTTCCTTGATCTTGAGGGCCGCGGCCTCGGATCCGATCCGGGCCGGGGCCAGGGTGAATTCTTCGACCTCCGGCGTCGGATACACCTTGGCGAAGCCGGCGACAAGGTGTCCCTCCGCTTTCCACAGGCCGACCTGGATCAGGTCGATGTCCAGGTTCATTTCCGAGAGCCACACGGCGGTGTGGGTCACCTGCTTGGGGAAATCGGCGGCGATGATGACGAGCCGGGGGCGCCGGAGGAGTTCCGGATCCCACTCGCCGTCCACGTGGTCGAGCAGACGTTGCCGGCAATCGCCCTCCGTCACCGTCTCACCCCGGTTCTTGCGGAACCTGTGGTGTGCCTGAGCAAGGCTATCGAGGTCGAACCGGGAAACCAGGGCCGCGTAGGTGATCACCTGGAGGTGGACGTCTCGGTCTGCCCTACGACGCTTGAGTTCCACCACGACGAGCCGCCCGGTCGCGTCCAGGCCCAGCACGTCCAACCGGTCCTTGGCGGGGACGCCGTCGGAGTCGGCCCAGCGGTCGAACTCCGCCGTGACGACCAGCACGGACTCACCGAGCACCTGGGGGTGGGCAATGACCCACTCCTGGAGGTCCCGCCGCTCCTCCAGGCCCTCCGCCGCCAACCCGGTCCGCGTGACCGGAGTCGCCTTCTGCCCCGACACGGTGAAGAGGTGATCCATGCTGCATCCCCATGACTGCCCGGCATCTCTTGCGGGGCATCGCCATCATAGAAAGCACGGATCACGGCAACTGCACCCCCCCAACGTCGAAGGGCCCCACCGCGAGCGGTGGGGCCCTTCGACGTCGTGCCCGGTGAGGCACTGGCGGAGGATACGAGATTCGAACTCGTGAGGGGTTGCCCCCAACACGCTTTCCAAGCGTGCGCCCTAGGCCACTAGGCGAATCCTCCGCCGCAAACAGTACAAGACGCGGAGGGGTGGTTGCGAACTCGATGGGGG
>NZ_JAJSYW010000022.1:0-45956 GCF_036815005.1 Streptomyces sp. IBSBF 2435
ACCACCGACCCGAAGGGTCTCTTCGGTCCGCTCCGGACCACCGGCCGGTGGTGGGTTGCTCGCGCCGTTCCCCGGGCCCCTGGCGGGCACCCCCTTGCCGAAGCGAACCCCACAGCCCCCGTCCCCGGCGGAAGCGCGCACCCGCCGACGCAGCCGGCGCCCTCAGGCCCGCGCCAGCGGAGGCGTACCCCCTTGCCGTGAGGGAGCCGCGGAATCCAGCCGCCCGGGAAGGGCTACTGCTGGGGTTTGGGGCATTGCGTGCCCCGGATGACGGCGTACGTACCGCCGATCCGGTACGTACCGGCGGCCGGGACATTGAGCCGCGTCCACTCACCGTCCGGCATCAAACACCCGTGCCGATTATCGTCCGCACCTTCGATCCCCAGCACCGGGGACCAGGGGATCCGCAGCAGCACCGACCCGGCACGCGGCATGGTGACGGTCAGCTCGGCCGGCCCGGCCTCCGCGACGGCGGCCGGCGGGTCGGCGAGCGGGTCGACATCCGCGGAGACCCGGAAGACCTGCCAGTTCGCGTCGTTCCACACCGGCGTCAGCCACGCGGGGGAGGACCGTACGAGCTTCGCCTCGGCGACAGCCGCGCCGTCCGGCTGGTCGGACGGCAGCACCACGTAGTAGACGCTCCAGTGCTGCAGCCACGCCTTGTAGCTGTCGGGGGCCAGTGTGCCGTCGTAGAAGAGCGGGTTGCGCTCGACGTCGGCCTGCCGGTTCCAGCCGCGGGCCAGGTTGAAGTAGGGCGACAGGCCCGACGCCTCCCAGTGCGAGCGCAGCGGTACGACCTCGATGCGGCCCTTGTCCGCGTGCAGCTTCTTCAGTTCGGCGATGAGCGGCGGCGCGTGCCGGACGGTGGAGCCGACCGCCGAGGTGTTCACCTGGTCCACGATCGGCTTGGTGATCTGCCAGCCCGCCACCCCTGCGAAGGCCAGCCACAGCGCCACCAGGCGCCGCCCGGTCCAGTGGCTGCTGCGGGCCACCAGCAGCAGCACCGTGCCGCCGAAGAGCAGCGCGAGGCGTTCCACGTTGCTGCCGATGGGCGACGGGATCACCCAGGTCATGGCGACGCCGACGGCGTACACCCAGGAGCCTGCGCGCATCTCGCGCCAGGCCTTGGGCACCACGAGGGCCGTCACCAGTGTGACGGCGAACGGGATGATCGCGAAGTACCAGGCGAAGGGCTGCACTCCGTAGAAGGGGAAGAGCAGCGAGGTCGCGCCGACCACCAGCGGCGGCACCACGGCCAGCACGTAGCTGTCAGCCTTGCGGCCGGTCAGGAACAGAGCCGCCGCCACGACCAGCATGAAGAGGCCGGCCACCGGGCTGCACATGGTCGCGAGCGCGGTCATCGCCACCGCGGTGGCCAGCCGGGGCGAGCGGCCGCGCGCGTCAGGGGCGGCGGGAAAGAGCACCAGGGCGGCGACCATCGCGAAGAGCATGCCGAGCGCGAAGGTGACCCGGCCGGAAACGACGTCACACCAAAGGGCGAACGTCGTCCACAGAACCGGCACCATCGGACGGCGGATGCCGCCCCGCATCAGCAGTGCCGCGCCGACCGTCGCCGACAGCGTGCCCGCGATCACCGCGGTGGTCCGCACCCCCAGCGCCGCCATGATGTACGGCGACAGGATGCTGTACGAGGCGGGGTGCATCCCGCCGTACCAGGACAGGTTGTACGAGGCCGCGGGATGCGCCCGTATGAAGTCGGTCCAGGCGTACTGCGCGGCCATGTCCCCGGAGTCCTTGGCCAGGAAGAACGCCCACAGCACGTGCAGCACGGCGGCCAGCGCCGTCGCCACCACGACGGGGTGGCGTACATTCACCCGGCGCAGCAGGGCCTTGGGCTTCCGGGGTGCGGAAACCTGCGCAGGCTGGCAGGTCGTCACGTGGCCTCTTCCGGGGGGCGGGGAATGGTGCGGGTGTCCCGGCCGGCAAACTCCCGGCGGGGATCGAACCCCCACCCGTGACCGGCTCGGATCAGAGTTCGAACACAGAGTTTGGACGCTAGCACGGCCCGCATGGTTGCTCGCGCGCGGGCGTGCGCCCGGATTCGCCCGTTGCCTCCCGGGGCACCCCGCCCCGGCCGTACCGTGGTATCGGCACCGCAGATCTTGTACCGGACGAGTGCGCCCGCCCGCTGGGACGGGGTCGGCGACAGCCAGGGGAAGGAGCCCAGCGAACGATGGACCGCCCTGATCCGACGGGGCTTTCCGGCCGGATGCCGCTCGCGGTGATCGTGGTGGACGCCGCAGGCGCGGTCTCGCACTGGAGCACGGGCGCCCGCAAGCTGTTCGGCCGCTCCCGCCGGGACGCGGTGGGCCGCCCCGCGGCCGATCTGCTGCCGGTGGTCGGTGCCCTGGAGGGCGCCGCGTGGCAGGCCGTCGGCTTCCCCTCGGGCGGCGGCGCGGCCTATCCGCCCGCGGGGCGCGCCCGGCTCTACGAGCCGGAGCGGGACACGGCGCAGGACGGCGCCCTCGACGTGCTGTGGTGGGCCTATCCGCTGATCGGCCCGGGGCCCGAGCGGCTGCTCGTCCTGGCCGCAGACGCCGCCCGGGTGCTGCCCGGCGACGACGACGCACCGGCCGAGGCCCGCGGGCGGATCGCGCCCGGCTTCGCCCTGCACACCGAATTCGCCGGCGCGGAGGGGCTCGCCAAGCGGCTGCCGGAGATCATGCCCAGCATGAATCCGCTGGACAGCGGCCTTTCCCGCGCGGTCCCCGTTCCTCCAGTGCACGGCCACCGGCGAACCGGTGATGCTGCCGCGCATCGGCGAGCAGGCGGGCCGTGCCCTCGCCGCGCTCTTCCCCCGGCGCGACATCGGCCCGCTGATCACCGACCGCTCGATTCTGGTGCTCCCGCTCAAGGCCCGCGACCTGGTGCTGGGCTTCATGATCCTGCTGCGGCACCGCGAACGCCCGGCGTTCAACGCCATGGACCGCGTCACCGGCGCGGAGCTGGCCGCCCGCGCCGGGCGCGTACTCGACAACGCCCGCGTGTACACGCGTCAGCGTGTCGGCGGCGTCGCGAGGTGCGCAGGGCCAGATCCCTGGTCCGCGGCACATTGCGGGCGTGGAACCTGGCCGAGGGCAGCGAGACTGCGGAGCTGCTGGTCGGCGAGGTCGTCACCAACGCCGTACGGCACGCGCACGCCCGGCCGGTGGGATTACGCGTGGTGCGCGCCGACGCCCTGCTGGTGGAGGTCTCCGACGACGACCACGGGGTGCCGGTGCTGCTCGGCGCGGGTCCCGAGGACGAGTACGGGCGCGGGATGCGGATAGTGAGCCGGCTGGCCCGCGAATGGGGCACCAGCCGGTCGGCGCAGGGCAAGACCGTGTGGTTCGAGCAGGCGCTGCCGGCCCGCCGAACGAGCTGAGGCTCCCGGCCGGCCGCGGCGGCCCGCTGTGTTTTCGTACGATCACGACGTGGGGAGTGGTGAGTACGTGTGAACGTCTCCGAGCGGTACGCGCGGGTGTGGGAGAGCTTCTGGGAGGACGCGCCGTACGAGCCGGGGGGTGTCCTGTGGGACGCCGACCCGGCGCAGACGGCCGAGCGGCACCTGCGCCATTTCGCCGCGCACTTCGACCCGGGCCTGCCGCTGGTGGACCTCGGCTGCGGCAACGGCACGCAGACCCGTTTCCTGGCCGGCCGCTACCGGCGGGTCGTCGGCGTCGACCTGGCGCACGCGGCCGTCGCGCGCGCCAGTCGGGACGACCCGCACGGCCTCGCCGCCTACCAGCAGCTGGACGCCGTCGACACCGACGCGGTCCGCGCGCTGCACGCGGAATGGGGCGACGCCAACATCTATATGCGCGGCGTGCTGCACCAGAGCGACACCGCCGACCGCAGCCGCCTGGTGGACGGCATCGCCACCCTCACCGGGCAGCGCGGCCGGGTCTTCGCGGTGGAATTGGCCGAGGCGTGCAAAGGCCTGCTCCTGGACCTCGCCCAGGACCCCGCCGGGCCGCCGCCGAAGCTCGGCGCGGTCCTCGCGCACGGCATCGCGCCCGGCGAGGTCCAGGACGCCGCGCTGCCCGGCTACTTCACCGCCGCGGGCCTCGACGTGCTGGCCGCGGGCGAGGAGCCGCTGCTGACCACCGAATTCCGGCCGGACGGCACACGGATCGAGGTCCCCTCCCTGTGGCTGGTCGCCGGACTGGCCGCGTAGTGTGATCCGGCATGCGGAAGATCCTCATCTCGGCTGACATGGAGGGCGCCACCGGTGTGACCTGGCCGGCCGACGTCCTGCCCGGCACCGAGCAGTGGCAGCGCTGCCGCCATATGTTCACCTCCGACGTCAACGCGGCCGTCGCCGGCTTCATGGACGGCGGCATCGACCAGGTGCTCATCAACGAGGCCCACTGGACCATGCGCAACCTGCTCCTCGAGCAGCTCGACGAGCGCGCCCAGATGCTCACCGGGCGGCACAAGGAGCTGTCCATGGTCGAGGGCGTCCAGCACGGCGACGTCGACGGCATCGCCTTCGTCGGCTACCACACCGGCGCCGGCACCGAGGGCGTCCTCGCCCACACCTACCTCGCCAACTCGATCACCGGTGTGTGGGTCGACGGCGAGCCCGCGAGCGAAGGCCGGCTCAATGCCCTGGTCGTCGCCGAATACGGCGTCCCCGTCGTCCTGGTGACCGGCGACGACCGCACCGGCGTCGACGCGCACGGCTACGCGCCGCAGGCCCGTACGGTCGCCGTCAAGGACTACGTGTCCCGTTACGCCGCCGTCTGCCGGCCGCCCGCCAGGACGGCCGCCGACATCCGCGCCGCGGCCCAGCAGGCCGCGGCGCTGGCCGTGCGGCACGAACCCGCGCAGGCCGGGCCGTTCACCGTCGAGCTGGAATTCGACGCGTGGCACCTGGTGGGCGCGGCCACCGTGATCCCCGGGGTGGAGCAGACCGGGGAGCGGCGGGTGGCGTATACCCTGCCGACGATGTACGCGGCCCTGCGCGCGTTCAAGGCCGTGACGACTCTCGTGTCCCAGGCGGTGGAGGAGCAGTATGGCTGATCGGTCCGTGGAGGCCTCGCACGAGCACGGCGCCCCGGTGGTCGACGACGTGGCGCTGGAGGAGGTGGTGCGGTTCACCTCCGACCTGGTCAGGATCGACACCACCAACCGCGGCGGCGGCGACGGCAACGAGCGGATCGCCGCCGAATACGTCGCCGAGCGCCTCGCCGAGGTCGGCATCGAGCCGGCCCTGCTGGAGAAGACGCCGGGCCGCAGCAATGTGGTGGCCAGAATCCCCGGCACCGACCCGTCGGCCGACGCGCTGCTGGTGCACGGCCACCTCGACGTGGTGCCCGCGCAGGCCGACGACTGGACCGTGCACCCCTTCTCCGGCGAGGTCCGCGACGGCGTCGTGTGGGGCCGCGGCGCCATCGACATGAAGAACATGGACGCGATGGTGCTCGCCTGCGTCCGCGCCTGGGCCCGCGCCGGCCGGCGCCCGCCCCGCGACATCGTGCTCGCCTTCACCGCCGACGAGGAGGACAGCGCCGCCTACGGCTCGGGCTACCTCGCAGCCGAGCACGCCGACCTCTTCGCCGGCTGCACCGAGGGCATCAGCGAGTCCGGCGCCTACACCGTCCACGCCGACAACGGGCTGCGCATCTACCCGGTCGCGGCCGGCGAGCGCGGCACCGCGTGGCTCCAGCTGACCGCGGACGGCAGGGCGGGCCACGGCTCGAAGATCAACCACGAGAACGCCGTCGTCCACCTGGCCGCCGCCGTCACCAGGATCGGCGAGCACCGCTGGCCGGTCCGCCTCACCGCCACCGTACGGTCCGCCCTCACCGAACTGGCCGCGCTCTACGGCGTCCCCGCCGACCTCGACGACGTCGACACGCTGCTCGACAAGCTCGGTATTGCCGCGGCCTTCGTGCGGCCCACCGTCCGCAACAGCGCCAACCCGACGATGCTGCAGGCCGGCTACAAGGTCAACGTCATCCCCGGCACCGCCACCGCGTACATCGACGGCCGCGTCGTGCCCGGCGGCCAGGACGAGTTCACCAGCACCATGGACCGGCTCACCGGGCCGCACGTGCGCTGGAACTACCACCACCACGAGGTGCCGCTCGAAGCGCCGGTCGACTCCGCGTCCTTCGCCGCGATGCGCGAGGCCCTCGAACACTTCGACCCGGGGGCGGTCGCCGTGCCGTTCTGCATGTCCGGCGGCACCGACGCCAAGCAGTTCTCCCGGCTCGGCATCACCGGCTACGGCTTCTCGCCGCTGCGGCTCCCGCCCGGCTTCGACTACCCGGCGCTCTTCCACGGGGTGGACGAGCACGTCCCCGTCGACGCGCTGCACTTCGGCGTACGCGTGCTCGACCGGTTCCTGCGCGGCACCGCGACGGAGGAGTCCGTATGACCACGGCCACGCAGCAGGACGCCCGCTACGGCAGCTGGCCCTCGCCGATCGACGCGGCCACCGCCGCCTCCCACGACGGCAGCCCCGACAGCATCGGCATCGTCGGCGACGACCTGTGGTGGACCGCGCCGCGCCCCGCGGAAGGCGGCCGGCGCGCGCTGATCAGGCGCCGCCCGGACGGCACCGAGGAATGCCCGCTGCCCGCGCCCTGGAACGTCCGCAACCGTGTCATGGAATACGGCGGCACCCCCTGGGCCGGCGCCCTCGTCGACGGCTCCCCGCTGATCGTCTTCGCCCACCACCTCGACCAGCGGCTCTACGCCTTCCGGCCCGACCGGCCGCAGGACCCGCCGTATCCGCTCACCCCGGTCTCCGCCGTCGGCGGCGGACTGCGCTGGGCGGAGCCCGCCGTGCGCCCCGAGCGCGGTGAAGTATGGGCGGTCCTGGAGGAATTCACCGGCGAAGGCCCCGGCGACCTGCGCCGGGTGCACACCGCCGTCCCGCTCGACGGCGCCGCCGCGGACAACCGTGACGCCGTCCGCGAACTCGCCCCCGCCGCCCACCGCTTCATCACCGGCCTGCGGCTGTCGCCCGACGGCGGCCAGGCCGTCTGGCTGGCCTGGGACCACCCGCGGATGCCCTGGGACGGCACGGAATTGCGCGTCGCCGACGTACATTCCGACGGCACCCTCGGCCCGGCCCGCACCCTCATCGGCGGCCCCGACGAAGCCGTCTCGCAGGCCGACTGGGCCGCCGACGGCACCCTGCTGGCCGCCACCGACCGCACCGGCTGGTGGAATCTGTACCGCGTCGACCCGGCGACCGGCGACGCCGTCAACCTGTGCCCGCGCGACGAGGAATTCGCCGGGCCGCTGTGGAAGATCGGGCAGCGCTGGTTCGCTCCGCTCGACCACGGCCTGGTCGCCGTCCTGCACGGCGTCGGCGCCGCCAGGCTCGCGCTGCTCGACCCCGCGAGCGGCCGGCTCACCGACGCCCCCGGCCACTGGACCGAGTGGGGCGGCACCCTCGCCGCCACCGGCAGCCGCGTCATCGGCCTCGCCGCGAGCGCCCGCAGCGCGCCCGAGATCGTCGAACTCGACGCCGCCACCGGCCGCACCCGGGTCCTCGGCAACCCCCACCACGACGCCGTCGACCCCGCGTACCTCCCCGAGGCCCAGGACCGGGTCTTCACCGGACCCGGCGGACGCGACGTGCACGCCCACGTCTACGCCCCCCGCCACCCCGAGCACATCGCCACCGGGCCGGCCCCGTATGTCATCTGGGTGCACGGCGGACCCACCAGCCGCACCTCCATGATCCTCGACCTGGAGATCGCCTACTTCACCTCGCGCGGCATCGGCGTCGCCGAGGTCAACTACGGCGGCTCCACCGGCTACGGCCGCGCCTACCGCAACCGGCTGCGCGAACAGTGGGGCGTCGTCGACGTCGAGGACTGCGTCGCCGTCGCCGAGGGCCTGGTCGCCGAGGGAGCCGCCGACCCGGCGCGGCTGGGCATCCGCGGCGGCAGCGCCGGCGGCTGGACCACCGCAGCCGCGCTGACCACCACCACGGCCTTCGCCTGCGGCGCGATCAGCTACCCGATCCTCGACCTGGCCGGCTGGTCGCCGGCCGGCGGCGAGACCCACGACTTCGAGTCCTGGTACCTCGAATCCCTCATCGGCCCGCACACCGAGGTCCCCGAGCGCTACCACGACCGCTCCCCGGTCCACCACGCCGACCGCATCACCGCGCCCTTCCTGCTGATGCAGGGCCTGGACGACGTCATCTGCCCGCCCGTCCAGTGCGACCGCTTCCTCGCCGCCCTCACCGGCCGCGGCATCCCGCACGCCTACCTCGCCTTCCCCGGCGAGAGCCACGGCTTCCGCCGCCTCGACACCCTGGTGACCTGCCTGGAGGCCGAACTCTCCCTCTACGGCCAGGTCTTCGGCTTCACCCCGCCAGGGGTGCCGGTGCTCGACCTGACGCCGTGAGCGGGACCTCCACCCCGGTCCACCCCGCCGCGGCCGGGCTCGTCAGGCCGCGGCGGCTGGCGGCCGGGGACCGGGTCGGCGTCGTGGCGCCCGCCGGTCCCGTGGCGCCGGACGTGCTGGACGCCGGGCTCGACGTGCTGCGGGGCTGGGGCCTTGAGCCGGTCGTCGCCCCGCACGTCCTGGACGGCCACCCCTGCGGTTACCTCGCGGGGGCCGACCAGGCGCGGGCCGACGACCTGCGCGACGCCTGGTGCGACCCGGACCTGGCCGCCGTGATCTGCGCCCGCGGCGGCTACGGCACCCAGCGGATGGCCGACCTGCTGGACTGGGACGCCATGCGGCAGGCCGCCCCGAAGGTCTTCCTCGGCTACAGCGACATCACCGTGCTGCACCAGGCCTTCGCCACCCGACTCGGCGTGGCCACCCTGCACGGCCCGATGCCCGGCACCCCGGGCTTCCTCACCGACCCGGCCGGCCAGGAGCACCTGCGCCGCACCCTCTTCACGCCCGAGGACGTCCAGGTGCTGCACGCACCGGCCCCCCGCGCACTCGTGCCCGGCCGGGCCGCGGGCGTCGTCCTGGGCGGCTGCCTGAGCCTGCTGGCCTCCGACCTCGGTACGCGGTCGGGCCGTCCGTCGGCCGCGGGCGGCATCCTGCTGCTGGAGGACGTCGGCGAGGAGGCGTACCGCCTCGACCGCTTCCTCACCCAACTCCTGCGCGCCGGATGGCTCGACGGGGTCGCCGGGATCGCCCTCGGCTCCTGGGAGGACTGCGGCCCCTACGACGAGGTGCGCGCCCTGCTCCTCGACCGCCTGGCCCCGCTCGGCGTCCCGATCCTGGAAGACCTCGGCTTCGGCCATTGCGACGCCGCCCTGACGATCCCCCTCGGCCTTCCCGCGACCCTCGACACGACCACGGCCACCCTCACCCTCGACACCCCCGCCCTGCACTGACCCCCGCCGGCACGGCGGCACCACGGCAAGTGCCACCCACCCAGACGCGCGGGGAACTGCGCGCCCGGCCGCAGCGCACGGCAAGCGCGAGGCGTACCGCGAGTGGCACCGACCTGGGGGGCGGGGAACCGCGCGCGCAACTCCGGCGTGGCGGCACGGTGTACGCCACGGCACGTGGCACCCCCTGAGGTGCGCGGTAGACTGCGCGCCCGGCGGAAGCGCACGGCAAGTGCGACGCCCACGGTAAGTGGCACTCACCCGGGCGCGCGGGGACCTGCGCACGCAACCCCCGTGCGGCGGCACGGTGGACGCCACCGCGAGCGGCACCCACCCAGGAGCGCGAGGACCCACGCACCCGAGAACGGCCCACCCGTAGGCCCACCCGGGCCGGAGGCCAGGCACGGGGGCGAACCGCCCGTACCCCCTAAAGCCCCCCCGGCAAGGGAGCGGCCGGGGGCAGCACGACCTCGAAGCGGCACCCGCCCGGCACATTGTGAACGGCGGCCCGCCCGTGATGCGCCTCCACGATCCCGCGAACGATCGCGAGCCCGAGCCCCGCCCC
Source organism: Streptomyces sp. IBSBF 2435 (assembly GCF_036815005.1). Classification (NCBI taxonomy): domain Bacteria; kingdom Bacillati; phylum Actinomycetota; class Actinomycetes; order Kitasatosporales; family Streptomycetaceae; genus Streptomyces; species Streptomyces sp. IBSBF 2435. Next base: position 9,892 of record NZ_JAJSYW010000022.1, read on the forward strand.
CGCCGGAGGCGTCCTCGCCCCGCTGCCCCGCCACCCCGTGTCGAAGACCCGGGGCAGATCGGCCGGCGGAATCCCGCCGCAACCGTCCGTCACGGACACCACCACCGACCCGGACGCGGCGTCCCGCAGCGCGGAGACCGCGACCGTACCGTCCGCCGGCGTCCGCCGAATCGCGTTGGCCAGCAGATTCGCCAGCACCCGCGTCATCTCCCGGCCGTCGACCTCGATCGGTATCCGCTCGACCCTTTCACCGACCAGCCGCACGCCATGCTCCGCGGCGAGCGGATCCGCACCGGCGATGGCGTCGCCGACGAGGTCGTAGACCGACATGCGCGCCGGGCTGAGCGCCAGCACCCCCGCCTGGATGCGGGACAGTTCGAACAGGTCGCCGACCATCCCGCTGAGCCTCTCGACCTCGGCGCGGATCTGCCGGTGGTAGCGGCCGGGGTCCGCCGCTATCCCGTCCTCCAGCGCCTCGGTCATGGCCCGCAGCCCGGCCAGCGGGGTGCGCAGGTCGTGCGAGATCCAGGCGACCAGCTCGCGCCTGGACGCCTCAAGCGCGCGCTCCCGCTCCCGGGAGGCGTCCAGCTTCGCGCTGGTGGCCGCCAGCACGCGGCCCAGCTCGGCGAGTTCGGCCGTGGGCGCGCCCGGGGGCGCGGCGAAGGCGTCGCCGTCACCGAAGGCGCGCGCCGCCGCGGCAAGCGCCCGGCTGCCGGCCACGACCGTGCGGCCGAGCAGCAGCGCCACCCCGAGGGAGACGGCCGCCGCTATCGCGCAGACGGTGGTGACGACGCCGAGGTCGTGCTCCGACAGGAACATCGCCCAGGCCACCGACAGTGTCCCGGCCAGCATCGCGCAGACCGCGACGACGGCGACCACGGCGAGGGACAGCGCGACCGAGCGGTTCCGCAGCAGGCGCAGGGCGGCGGCACCCAGCAGCCCGACGACCGCCGCGCCCACCGCGGCATACGCGGCGATGACCAGCAGATCACGCATCGGCGGCACCGCCCTCCGCGGCCCCGGGCGGCCCCGGATCGAAGCGGTAGCCGACGCCCCACACCGTACTGATCAGCCGCGGCCGGGCCGGATCGTCCTCGATCTTCTCGCGCAGCCGCCGCACATGCACGGTGACCGTCGACAGGTCGCCGAACTCCCAGCCCCACACCCGCCGCATCAGCTCCTCGCGGCCCAGCACCCGCCCCGGGTGCTGGAGGAAGAAGGACAGCAGGTCGAACTCGCGGATCGTCAGCGGCAATTCCGTGCCGTCCCGCAGCGCCCGGCGGGCGGCCGGGTCGAGGGCGAGCGGCCCCGACCGCAGCCACGGCCCGGGCGCGGGCGGCGAGCCGGCGCGGCGCAGCACCGACTCGACCCGCAGCACCAGCTCGCGCGGCGAGAACGGCTTGGTCACATAGTCGTCCGCCCCGACCTCAAGGCCGAGGATGCGGTCGTCCTCGTCACCCCGCGCGGTGAGCATCACGACCGGCAGCGGCCCCGCCTCCCGTATCGCGCGGCACACCTGGAGCCCGTCCATGCCCGGCAGCATCAGGTCGAGCACGACCAGGTCCGGCCGCTCGGCTGCCGCGCGGGCGACCGCGGTCGGGCCGTCCGCGGCCCGCTCCACGGCGAAGCCGGCCCGGTCGAGATAGCCCGCGACGACCTCGGCGACGGTCGGGTCGTCGTCCACGACGAGGATCCGCCGACGCGGCGGCGGTACGGAGACAGGTGCGGTGCTCATGCTGACGAGTCTGGCACCCGCCACTGACAGTGACCATGGGCCAGCGGTCCAGCACCGCCACCGTCCGTGTTCTGTAAGGATTCTCCGCCCGGATCGCCGCCGCCGGCTCCGTAGCGTGACTCAGCGGTCGGCTGACCCCGGTGCACCGGCCCACGTGCGGTCGAGGAAGTCCGCGATGAGCGGGGCGATCTCGCCGACCTGCTCCTCAAGGGCGAAGTGCCCGGTGTGGAAGAGGTGCAGTTCGGCGTCCGGCACGTCCCGCGTGAAGGCGCGCGCGCCGGCCTCGGTGAAGAACGCGTCCCCCGTGCCCCACACCAGCAGCAGCGGCGGCCGGTGCTGCCGCAGCCACTCCTGCCACCGGGGATAGAGCGCCACATTGCTGCCGTAGTCGTAGAGCAGGTCGAGCTGGATGCCGTGCCGTCCCGGCAGGTCGAGGAAGTGCTGGTCGAGCGTCCAGCCCTCGGGCGCCACGACCGCCGGGTCCGCGGTGCCGCCCTCGTACTGGCCGCGGGTCACCTCCGCGGTGAGCAGACCGGTCACCCGCTCCCGCGACCCCTCGGCCTCGGGCGTCTCCGCCACCAGGCCCCGCGCGAGGTCGCTGAGGCCCTCCTCGTAGGCGTTGCCGTTCTGCACGACCAGGCCGGCGACCCACTCCGGGTGCCTGGTGGCCAGCCGGAAGCCGACGGGTGCGCCGAAGTCGAAGGCGTAGAGAGTGAAGCGGTCCAGGCCGAGTGCGAAGCAGAAGCCCTCGACCGTGTCTGCGAGCCGGTCGAAGGTCCAGCCGCTGTCCGCGGGCAGGTCGCTGTACCCGAAGCCGGGGTAGTCGGGCGCGACGACCCGGTAGTGGCCGCCGAGCGCGTCGATCAGCCGGCGGTACTGGTGCGAGGCCGAGGGGAAGCCGTGCAGCAGGAGCAGCACGGGGGCGTCCTCGGCGGCGGGCACTGCCTCCCGGTAGAAGATCCGCAGCCCGTCGACCTCGGTGAAACGGTGTGCCACTCGCGGCAGTTGCAATGCGGGCATGATCGCGTACGCCTCCCCGTGCAGAGGGCGGCCGGTGCCGCCACGGCCAACACTAATGGTGCGAAGGCATTACTTCCATTAGGCGCGGTGATCGCGTCCCTGCCTGCGTCGTGCGCCGGGACGCGGAGCGCTCCCGTCCCGCCGTCGTCCCTGCGGCGCTGCCGCGCCCGCTCACTGCCGCGATCCGCGGGCGCGTCGATTCGGCACCGCACCCGCGGCGGTTCGCGTAACAGCCGCTGTACCACCGTTGACACCTCTGCGCCGGGCGTGTCGTACTGACGGGATCGAACTCGATGTCGTAAGGGGGCCCGGCCTTCCGTGCCCGGGCCCCCTGGGGGATTGCGGTGGCGAGGATGGCGGGGATGCTCTATCCGACGACCGATGAGATAACCGCCGGTGCCCGCGCGCTGACGCTGGGCTATCCGGGGATCTGCCGGCTGGGGAGGGTCGGCAGTTCGCGGGCCGGCCGGCCGCTGCTGATGCTCTCGGTGGGCGAAGGCCGTCGCAATGTACTGGTGGTCGCGGGTCCGCACGCCAACGAGGCCGCCGTGGGCGGCGCCACGGCGCTGCGGCTGGCCGGCGGCATCGCCCGGCAGCGCGCACACGGCGAGGACGACGGCAGCAGCTGGCACTTCCTGCTGTGCATCGACCCGGACGGCGCCGCGCTCAACGAGCCCTGGCTGTCCGGCCCCTACACCCTGCGCGGCCACTACGAGCACTTCTTCCGGCCCTGCACGGCCGAGCAGCCCGAGTGGCTGCCGCACGACGACGACACCTGTCCCGCGCTGCCGGAGACCCGCGCCCTGGTCGGCGTCCTCGACATGCTGCGGCCGGTGCTCCAGTGCTCGCTGCACGGCATCGACGTCGGCGGCAGCTTCGTCCAGCTCACCAGCGAGGTGCCCGGAGTGCCGGAACGTATCGGCAAGTCGGCCGCGGAACTGGACATCCCGCTGGAGAGCGGCTCCTCCGACGCCTTCCAGTGGCCGAGCCCCGGCCCCGGCGTCTATGTGATGCCGCCCTGCGAGGACCCCGCGGCCGGCGACGGCGCCCACTCCACCTGGGTGCACGCCAGGCGCTACGACGGTGTGACCGCGATCGTCGAGGTCCCAATGTGGGCCTGCGACCGCAGCGCCGACACCGCCCCGCACCCCGACCCCGACCGCGCCCTGCGCACCGCGGGCGCCGGCCTGCGCCGCGACCTGCCCACCGTGGGACGGGTCCTGGACGCGGTACGCCCGCAGCTCAGGGGGGTGGACTGCGCCCTGCTGCGGACCGTGAGCGAACTGATCGGCCTCGGCCCCGCGCTCACCGCCGACTGGGACCCCGCCGTCCGCGCGCCGGACGCCGCTCCGCTGCCCGACATGACCACCGCCCGGGTGACCAGCATCGAGGTCTACGCCCACCGCATCCCGCTGCGCGCCGCCGCCATGCTCCGTCAGGTCGCGGACGTCCCCCTGGTCGCCCGGCTCGTCGACACATGGTGCGAGGCGTACGAGCGCGCCTACCGCCCGCGCTGGGTGCCGGTCACCGACCAGGTCGAGCAGCAGGCCCGCAGCGTCCTGGCCGTCTACGAGGAACTGCACGCCTGACCGCGCCGTCACCCGTCCGGAGCAGTTCGCCCCCGCCCCCGCCACCGTTCCCGGGGATCATGGGCGGCGGGGGACCGGCAGCCGAGAGCAGGGTGGTCGTCATGACGTCCGACAGAGCGGCAGGCCGCGGCCTGCGCGAGCGGCTGACGCCGGGCCGGATCGCCGTCCTGGTGATCGCGGTGTTCGCGCTGGTCTTCGTCTTCGAGAACACCCACAGCGTCCGCATCCGGCTGATCGTGCCCGAGGTCACCGTCCCGCTGTGGCAGGCACTGCTCGCCACCCTGGTCGCCGGCTGGCTGTGCGGGCGCTTCCTGCGCGGCTCCCGGCGGCGCTGACACCGCCGGGATCTCAGGCCCGCGGCTGGACCAGGGACTTGCCCAGGCACACGCTGAGGTCCTGGTCGCGGTAGTAGCCGAACTTCTTCACCGGTACATAGCCGCAGGATTCGTACAGGGCGATCGCCTCCGGCTGGCGCAGCCCGGTCTCCAGCACCACCCTGGTCCGCCCGGCCGCCGCCGCGCTCGCCTCCAGCTCGGCCAGGATCGCCCGGGCCAGCCCCCGCCCGCGTGCCTGCCGCACCACGAACATCCGCTTGATCTCCGCGTCGCCGTCCTCGTGCCCCTCGGGCGAGGCGTCCTGCGCCCGCCAGCCGCCGCTCGCGACCGGCTCGCCGTCCGCGTCGTAGGCCACCAGGTACAGCCCTTGCGGCGGGTCGAAGTGATCCGCCGCCATCGGGGTGGCGTCCCCCTCGCCGTAACGCTCGGTGTACTCCAGCTGCACCAGGTCGTTCAGCCGCACCGCGGCGGGTTCGTCGTAACGCGTCCTTCTGATCTCCACATCGCCATATTACGTGGTCACAGCCCATGGCCGTCGCACACCAGTGCGACGTGGTTTCCCGCCCTCCGCCTGCTGCGGGTATCGTCCGTCCGGTGCTGACCGTGACCACCGTGAACGTGAACGGGCTGCGGGCCGCCGCGCGGAAGGGCTTCCTGCCCTGGCTGGCGGAGACCGCGGCCGATGTCGTCTGCCTGCAGGAAGTCCGCGCCGAACCCGACCAGCTCCCCGACGACGTACGCGACCCCGACGGCTGGCACGCCTACCACGCACCCGCAGCGACCAAGGGCCGGGCCGGCGTCTCCGTCTACTCCAGGACGGCGCCCGTCGCAGTACGCGTCGGCTTCGGCTCGGCCGAATACGACGCGTCCGGCCGCTACATCGAGGTCGACCTGCCGGGCGACGGTACGACGGCGGGGCTCACCGTCGGCAGCCTGTACCTGCCCACCGGCGAGGCGGAGACCGAGCGGCAGACCGCGAAATACCGCTTCATGGCGGAATTCCGCGGCCACCTCGACGCCCTGCACGAGCGCGCCGCCCGCACCGGCGGCCACGCCCTGGTCTGCGGCGACTGGAACATCGCCCACCAGGAAGCCGACCTGCGCAATTGGCGCGGCAATCGCAAGTCCTCCGGCTTCCTGCCCGAGGAACGCGCCTGGCTCACCGACCTCCTCGACCCTGCGACCGGCTGGACGGACGTCGTCCGCGGCCTCCACCCCGGCGTAGAGGGCCCGTACTCGTGGTGGTCCTACCGCGGCAAGGCCTTCGACAATGACACGGGCTGGCGCATCGATTACCACATGGCGACGCCCAAGCTCGCTTCCGCGGCCACGGCCGCCACGGTGGAACGCGCCCCGACCTACGCCGCCCGCTGGTCCGACCACGCCCCGGTCACGGTGGCCTACACGCTCTGAGGCCCGCGGGGAGGCCCGCGACGGGTCCCGCAGGACCCGCACCCGGAGAAGCGGCCCGAGCCCCGCGACACGAGGCGGCGCGCCCCGCACACCCTGGCATTCTGGCGCCGTGACCCGACCAGAAGTGACCGTCGAAATCCCGGCGGACCTGCACCTGTTCCTCCCCGCCGACCGCCGTGCCGCGCACACGACCCTGACGACGGACGGCTCCTCCTCACTCGGCCACGTCGTGGAATCGCTGGGCATCCCGCTGACCGAGGTCGGCGCTCTGGCCGTCGACGGCCGCGAGGTGCCCACCGGACACGTACCGGCGGACGGCGAGCACGTGGAGGTCCGCACGGTGACCCGCCCGCAAACGGTGCCGGGCGCACCGCTGCGCTTCCTGCTGGACGTCCACCTCGGCACATTGGCCCGCCGTCTGCGGCTGCTCGGCGTCGACGCGGCATATGAGAGCGAGGACATCGGCGACCCGGCGCTCGCCGCGCTCTCCGCGAAGGAGCGCCGCGTGATGCTGTCCCGTGACCGCGGCCTGCTGCGCCGCCGCGAGCTGTGGGCGGGCGGCTACGTCTACAGCGACCGGCCCGAGGAGCAGCTGCGCGACGTCCTGGACCGCTTCGCGCCCGTCCTGGCCCCGTGGGCCCGCTGCGTGGCCTGCAACGGCCTGCTGGCGGAGGCCGACAAGGAGTCCGTGCGGGACCGGCTCGCGGACGGCACCCGCAAGTCCTACGACGTCTTCGCCGAGTGCGCCGGCTGCGGCCGGGTCTACTGGCGCGGTGCCCACCACACCCGCCTGTCGGCGCTGGTGGAGCAGACGATGCGCGACTTCGGGGACGGCCCGCCGCGCCGCGCCGAGTAGCCGCACGCCCCTTCCCGCCCCGCCGTCTCACCGACAATCTATTTGCTCTGGACAAAAAAAGTGTTCGGTGAGACGGTGGAGCCATGTTGGACGTGAGCGTGATCGAGGACGCCGAGGCGGCTGCCGTATCCCTGGATCCGATACGGGCCCGGCTGCTCGCGGAGCTGTCCGCGGGACCCGCCTCGGCGACGATGCTGGCCGGGCGGGTGGGCCTGCCGCGGCAGAAGGTGAACTACCACCTCAAGGCGCTGGAGAAGCACGGCCTGGTCGAGTTGGCGGGCGAGCGCAGGAAAGGGAACGTCACCGAGCGGATGATGCGGGCGACCGCATCGTCGTACGTCATCTCGCCGCTGGCGCTGGCCGCCGTGCAGCCCGACCCGGCGCGCTTCCGGGACCAGCTGTCCGCGCGCTGGCTGCTGGCGGTCGCCGCGCGGCTGGTCAGGGACATCGGCTCGCTGATCACCGGCGCCGACCGGGCAGGACAGCGGATCGCCACCTATGCGCTGGACGGCGAGGTGCGCTTCGCCTCCGCTGCCCAACGGGCCGCCTTCGTGGAGGAACTGACCCGCGGCGTCAGCGCGCTGATCACCAAATACCACGACGAGGACGCGCCCGGCGGACGGCCGCACCGGATCGTCGTGGCCCTGCACCCCTCGGTGAAGCCCGCCGCGGCGGTGGCGGAGCACACCCGCCCCGACCTGCCGGCCGGGCACACCGCGCAGACCGTGGACAAAGAGGAGCCGTCGCCATGAGGAAACTGATCGTCAGCGAGTTCCTGACCGCGGACGGCGTCATGGAGGCGCCCCACGAGTGGCACGGGCCGTACTTCGACGACGACATGGCCCGTACGGTCGGCGCGCAGATGGCCGCCACCGACGCGCTGCTGCTCGGCCGCGTCACCTACGAGGGCTTCGCCGCCGCCTGGCCCGCGATGGCCGACGAACCTGGCGGCGACCACATGAACAGCGTCGCCAAATACGTCGTCTCGCGCACCCTCGACAAGGCCGAGTGGAACAACTCCACCGTCATCGGGGCCGACCCTGTCGACGCCGTCACCCGGCTCAAGGAGCAGGACGGCGGGAACATCACCGTCGCCGGCAGCGCGACGCTCGTCCAGTGGCTGCTCGGCCAGGGCCTGGTGGACGGGATCGACCTGCTCATCGACCCCGTGGTGATCGGCCGCGGCAAGCGGCTCTTCCAGGACGGCCTGCCCGCCACCGCACTGACGGTCGTCAGCTCCGAGATGTTCGGCTCCGGCGTCCACCACATCGTCTACGCGCCCCAGCACGCCTGACCCCGAGGAGAAGTGACGCACCATGTCCAAGCCGTTCGAGATCGCCCGTGAGTTCGAGGTCCAGGCGAGCCCCGGGGAGGTCTTCGCCGCCCTCACCACCGGCGCCGCCGGCTGGCTGTGGCCCAGCGAGTACGAGCCGAGGGCCGGCGGGGCCGCGCCCTTCGGCGGCACCATCACCGCGTGGGACCCGCCGCACCGGCTGACCGCCCGCACCGAGGCGCCCGAGGGCGTGCACGGGCAGACCCTCAACCAGCTCGACCACCTCATCGAGCCCCGCGAGGGCGGCGGTTCATGGGTGCGGTACGTGCACAGCGGCATCTTCGTCGACGACTGGGACAACCAGTACGACGGCGCCAACCGCCACACCGACTTCTACCTGCACACCCTCGGCCAGTACCTGGCGTACTTCAACGGCCGCGCCGCCGTCTGGTCCGCGGTGGACGGGCCGGCCGAGGCCGGCGCCCCGGACGCACTGGAGCGGGCCTGGCGGGCGCTCGGCCTGCCCGCGGACGCGGCCCAGGGCGCGGCGGTCGACGTCGACCTGCCCGGCGCCGGACCGGTCTCCGCGGTGGTCGACCACCGCGACCCGTACTTCTTCGGCCTGCGCACCGGCGACGCGATGTACCGCTTCTTCGGCCGCAACCACTGGGGTGCGACGGTCGGCGTCGCCGTCCACGACTTCACCCCCGGCGCGGACGCGGACCGAGTCGGCGCCGACTGGACCGGCTGGTTCGGCCGGGTCTACGCCTGACAGGCGGTTCCTGTTATCCGCGCCCGTGCGCCCGGGTCTCCTGACCGGACCGGGAGTGAGCGCGGGAGGCGGCGGCATGGGCAGCAGGGCGAGGCAGCGGGGGCGGCGGCCGGGAGCGCTGGGTCTGGTGGCACTGGTCGTCGCCGCCTTGTGCGTGGCCGCATATGTCGTCGTGGCCCGGCAGCCGGGCGGCGGCCCGCCCGCCGCTGCGGCGCGTACGGCGGCGCCCGCCGCGGCGGCGTCCGCGCCGGTTCCCAAGACCTCTGCGGCGGCGCCCACCCCGTCACCCACCCGCGGCACACCGGCGCCGTCGGCCATCCGCACGGCCATCCGCACGGCCGCACGCACGGCCGTACCGCCGAAGAAGCACACGACGGCCCCTGCGGCGCCGCAGACGCTCGCGCCGAAACCCGGCACCCGGGTCTTCACCTTCGTCAACCGGCTGTCGCAGACCATCTGGCTGGCCTCGGGCGAGCAGACCGCCACCCCCGCCCTCACCACCACCGGTTGGGTGCTGCGCCCCGGCCGTACGCTCAGCGTGCGGGTCCCCGACCACTGGAACGGGCGCTTCTGGGGCCGTACCGGCTGCGCCTTCGACGCCGCCGGGCGCGGGCACTGCGAGACCGGCGACTGCGGCGGCAGATTCCAGTGCCCCGGCTACGGGGTGATCCCGGCCACTCTCGCCGAGTTCAACCTGAACTCCTGGGGCGGCATGGACTTCTACGACGTGAGCCTTGTCGACGGCTCCAACCTGCCGATGTACATCAACCTCGTCGGCGGCAGCACCAAGGACCCGCTCTCCGCCGACGGCTGCTCGGCGGCCGGCTGCACCCGCCCGGTGGACTGCCCCGCAGCCCTCCGCGTCAAGGGCAACGCCTGCGAGTCACCCTGCGGTGTTTTCGGCACCGACCAGTACTGCTGCCGCGGCCATTGGGCACCGCGCACCGAGTGCCGCCCCGACCAATGGCCCGTCAACTACGCGGCCGTCTTCAAGAAGGCCGAACCCTTCGCCTATTCCTACGTCGACGACGACGCGACCAGCACCTTCACCAGTCGCGGCGAGGCCGGCTACCGCATCACCTTCGCCACCACACCCTGACCGCGCCCCACAGAACCGCGGAGAGTCGCGCGCCCCATACCCGCTCGGCGCGACCGCAAAACCCGTGCCCCTAGTGGCGGCGTTCGGCGACTCGCCGCCCTCCAAGCGCACCCCCGTCGGCCCGCGAGCACCTAAATTGACCTCAACAGTTGGGAGCACACATGGCCGACCACCGCCTGATGACGCCTCCGCAAGGTGCCCCGGGCATCCTCCTCCGCCGCCAGCCCCCGGCCGTGCCCGTACGCGCGGCGGTCTGACGGCCGTGGCGACGTACATCCTCGTCCCGGGCGCCGACGGCACCGCCTGGTACTGGCACCTGGTCGTGCCGCGGTTGCGCGACCGCGGGCACACGGTGGTCACCGTCGACCTGCCGACCGACGACTCCGCGGGGCTCGACGCGTTCGCGGACGCGATCGTCGCCGCCGTCCGGGCCCAGGCGCCCCGCGCCGACCGGCCCGTCGTCCTGGTCGCCCAGTCGCTCGGCGGCTTCTCCGCCCCGCTGATCTGCGACCGCGTCCCGGTCGACCGCATCGTGCTGGTCAACGCGATGGTGCCGCGGCCCGGTGAGACCGCGGGGGAGTGGTGGGGCAACACCGGACAGGCCGCAGCCAGATCCGCGTACGCGGAGGCGACCGGCCGCGGCGCGGACGCCGAGTTCGACCTGCGTGCCGACTTCTTCCACGACGTGCCGCCCGAGGTGGCCGAGGAGGCGCTGGCGGCCCCGCAGTCCGGGCCGCCGTCCGCCGTCTTCGCCCAGCCATGGCCGCTCGCGGGCTGGCCGCGGGTGCCGACCCGGTTCCTTCAGGGCCGCGACGACCGCTTCTTCCCGCTGCCATTCCAGCGGGACGTCGTACGCGAACGGCTCGGCATAGACGTCGAGGTGCTGTCCGGCGGACATCTGCTCGCCCTCGGGCACCCCCACGAACTCGCAGCCGAGCTGCTGAAGGAGGCATGATCCCGGCGGTGGGGCCGGGGTGTGAAATAGGGATGTGCAGGATGAAACGGGCGTCTGCGGGGGCTGGGTGACGGATGGGAACCGGGTGTTTGCGAGGATCGTACCGATGACTGCCACAACCTCCGACGCACACGCCGGCCGCCGGCCCGGACCCGCGACCAGTCCCGACGCCGACGGCCGGCGCAGCGACGACGCCGAAGACCAGAGCCGCAACCGGCACCGCCGGCCCCGCCGCCGCAAGCGGCGCGTGATGGCCCTGGCGGCCGTCGGCGTGGCCGGACTCGCCGTGCTGGGCGCCGGCTACACGGTCGTCACCCGGCACGCCGGCGCCGCGGCTGCCGACACCGCGGGCCGCCACACCGTCGGCGGACCGGCCGGTACCGCCGCCCTGGCGCCCGGCGCGGCAGCGGCGGCCGCCAGTCCGACGGCCGCCCCCGACGGCTCGGTGGCGATGATCACCGGCCTCGGTCCCAAGACCCGCGCGGCGATCCCGGCCGCCACCCGCCAGGTGCTGGTCGCCTCGGGCAAGGCGAAGAATTCCCCCGACACTGTCGTCACCCTGTGGACCAGGACCGGCAACGGCCGCTGGCAGCCCGGCGCGGCATGGGCCGCGCACAACGCCCTGCACGGCTGGACCGCCAGCCACCACGCGAGCGACCTGCACAGCCCGATCGGGGTGTTCACCCTCAGCGACGCGGGCGGCTTCGACCCCGACCCGGGCACGAAGCTGCCGTACCACCACTCCGCGGCCTTCCAGGCGGGCGGCGTCGGCTTCGACGGCGAACCGCTCGACGAGGCCTTCGACTATGTCATCGCGATCGACTACAACCGCGTCCCGGGCACGTCGCCGCTGGACGGCACACAGCCGCTGGGCGCCAACCGCGGCGGCGGCATCTGGGTCCACGTCGACCACGGCGGCCCCACCCACGGCTGCGTCAGCATCTCGGCCGCCCACATGGTCGACCTGCTGCACACCCTGCTGCCCGCCGACCACCCGGTGATCGTCATGGGCGACCGCGGCTCGCTCGCGACGTAGCGCGGAACCGGTCGTCGGCCGCGCGCCCACGGCCGGTTACTCCTGGGGGAGTACGGGGAGTACGCCATCGCGGTGACGGGGCTGACCGCAGGAGGAGGGGGAAGACCTCCCGCAGGCCGATGTCACATCCGCGCCGTTGCGGGAGTCTGAAGGGGGCAAGAGGGATTGCCCATCTCCCCACGGGCGCACAGGAGGCAACGGCATGGACCACGACCAGGAGCTGGCCGAATTCGCGCGGCAATGGACCGAGGCCGAGCGGCTGGGCGACGTGGCCGCGCTGGACGCCATGCTCACCGAGGACTTCACGGCGGTGGGTCCGCAGGGCTTCGTCCTGGACAAGAAGCAGTGGATCGACCGCTATGCCTCGGGCGCGCTCATACACGACGCCTTCACCTGGGAAGAGGTGACGGTCCGCAGGCACGGGCGCGCGGCGGTCGCGGTGGGCGTACAGGGCCAGCAGAGCGTCTACGACGGGCGGGACGTCGACGGCCACTTCCGCGTCACCCAGATGATCGTCGCGGACGGCGCGGACTGGAGGCTCGCGGCCCTGCACCTCAGCCCGACCGGCGTACGGCCGGAGCCGGAGGCGTAGACCCGCGGCCTCCTCCGCCCGGCCCGGGCAACTCGGCCGCGGCCGTACCGACTTCGCCGATCACCGGCACCCGCGTCCCGGCCTTGGCACAATTGCCGTGAACGGTCGGCGGACACGGCGGCCGGGCGGACAAGGAAACGGGGCGGGCGCGCGATGGCCGATGTGCAGCTGACTGTCGGCGCCGCGCCCGCGGTGGACGCCGAACGCGTCGACCGGCTGACCTGGCGGCTGCGGGGCGACCTGCGGGAGGCCACGGGACTGCTGGTGCGGCGCGCGTACGCAGCAGAGGTGCCGGACGGCGCCATGGCGGGTGCGGCGCTGCAGCTCGGCACCCTGGTGGTGAGCGGCGTGTTCTCGGCGGCCACCGTGAAAGCCGTCGTCGATGTGATCCTGCGCCGCCTGGAGCGGTCCGCGGTCACCCAGGCCACCGTCAGCTGGCAGGTCGGCGGGCGGACCGGCACCGTCACCGCGTCCGGCACCGGTGTCCCGGCGGACCAACTCGTCGCCCTGGCCGCGGCATGGGCCAACGCCGATGCCGATGCCGGCGCCGCGGACAGTGCGGCGCCGCAGCAGGACACGGGCGGAGGGGATACGGCAGGTGGGTCGGCGGATCGCACTGCTGGTCGCGACTGACGGTTACGCCGACCCGGGACTGAACCAGCTCAGGGCGCCGGGGCGGGAGGCCGACCGGCTCGCCCGGCTGCTGGAGGATCCGGCGGTCGGCCGATTCGACCTGGTCCGGGTGCTGCTCAACCGGCCCAAGGCCGAGGTCGAGGATGCCGTCGAGGAGCTGCTGACCGACCGCGCCCCCGACGACCTGGTCCTGCTCTACTTCGCCTGCCACGGCCTGGCCAACGACGCCGACCGGCTGTTCTTCGCGACCGTCGACACCCGGCTGTCGCGGCGCAACACCACCGCGATCCGCGCCTCGTTCGTGCACGACCTGCTCGACGAGTGCGAGGCGGCGGCGAAGATCGTCCTGCTCGACTGCTGCTTCAGCGGCCTGTTCACCCGGGACCTGACCGCGCGGGCCGAGCGCAGGGTGGACGTCGAGCGCGAGGTGGTCGGCAAGGGCACCTTCGTGCTGACCTCCACCACCAGCCTGGCGTACGCCTACGAGGGCACCCGCTTCACCGACAACGGCGAGCCCGCCTCGGTCTTCACCGCCGCCGTCATCGAGGGCCTGCGCACCGGCGCCGCCGACGCCGACCGGGACGGCGTGATCACCCCCGACGAGCTGTACGGCTACGTCTTCGACGCGGTCGTCGCCCAGCTCGGCGAGGAGCAGAAACCCACCAAGAAGGGCTCCTGCAGCGGCCGGGTGGAGCTGGCCTACGCCACCGCCGCCCACCACGGCCGCGGCGGGCACGGCCCCGTGCCGGGCCGCGACGGGCTGATCCTGGCCGACCTGCTGCCGCCGCCGGTGGTCACCACCGACCAGGGGCTGCGCTGCGAAGGCTGGCCCGGCGCGTCACGTTTCGAGGTGCCGGTCGGGCGGATCGAGCACCGCGGCGGCGCCCGGACGGTCACCGCCGACCTGGCGGGACGTGCGGGCCACGCCGCCGTCGTGGGCCGCACCGGCAGCGGCAAGACGACGCTGCTGCGCACCCTGCTGGTGGCCACCGCCTTGACCCATACCCCGGACGAGGCGGAATTCCTACTGCTCGAAGGCGGTGTGAACGGCCTCGGAGTGCTGCGCGGCCTGCCCCATGTCCGGCAGGTCGCCGCGCCGCACGAGACCGACACCGTCGGGGCGGTGCTGGCCGGTGCGCAGGCCGTGGCCGACGCCCGGCAGAGCCTCTTCCGCAGCCTGGACCTGGAGTCCGCCGACGACTTCCGGGCGCTGCGTGCCTCCCGCGGGCTGCCGCCCGGCAGGCACGCCGACATCTTCCTGGTCATCGACGGGTGGCTCGATTTCGCCCTCACCCGCCCCGCTCTCGCCCATGAGATCCAGCGGATCGCCAATGTGGGGCTGTACTGCGGAGTGCACGTCATGGTCAGCGCCCGGCAGTGGGACACGCTGCCCGGCGAGCTGCTGAGCGTCCTGGAGACCCGGTACGAACTCGCCCTGGACGACCCCGGCGGCTCGCGCTACGACCCGGTGCTCTCCGCCACACTGTCCACCGGCCGCGGCCTGGCCGACGGCCGCCCCTTCCGGATCGCCGCGCCGCGGATGGTTCAGGACGGCGGCGACCGCGAGGCGCTCGGCGCGCTCGGCGCGCGGATCACCGCGGAATGGGCCGCCCCGCCGCCGGCCGAGCCGCAGGCCGTCGCCGACCCGCTGAAGGCGGAGACCCGGCTGGCCGCGCTCCTCGGCATTGCGGAGCCCGCCGCCTATGACCCCGGCGCGGCCTGGCAGGGCGCCCGCCCGCACGGCTTCCTGCGGGTGCCGGTCGGCGTCACGGAGGGCGGCGGGACCGTGCTGCTCGACCTCAAGGACGGCGCCCAGGGCGGCGCAGGGCCGCACGGGGTGTGCGTGGGCGCCACCGGCTCCGGCAAGTCCGAGCTGATGCGTACCGTCGTCATGGCGCTGGCCCTCACCCACCCGCCGGAGGAGATCAGTTTCGCGCTGATCGACTACAAGGGCGCCGCCGCCTTCGCCGGTTTCGGCCGGCTCCCGCACACCTCGGCACTGATGACAAGCCTGGCGGAGAAGCCGGATCTCGTCACCCGGATGGAGCAGGTGCTGACCGGCGAGATGAGCCGCCGTCAGGAGATCCTGCGGGAGCGCAGCTTCGCCACCGTCGGGGCGTACGAGCAGGCGCGGTGGGCGGGGGTGCCGCTGCCGCCGCTGCCCAGGCTGCTGGTGGTCATCGACGACTACGACGAGCTGCTGACCGCCTGGCCGTCCGTGGGCGACGTCCTGCGCACGCTCGCCAGGGCCGGCCGCAGCGTGGGCATCCACCTGCTGATGGGCGCCCAGCGGCTGGGCCCGCCCCTGCGCGGCGACCTCATCGGCGCGTTCGGCTACCGGATCGCGCTGCGGGCCTTCTCCCCGGCGGACAGCGCGGCCGTACTCGGCAGCTCCGACGCGGCCTCCCTGCCGCCCGCACCGGGTTCGGGCTATCTGCTGGCCGACGGCGCGCCGACCCGGTTCAGGGCCGCCTTCGCCTCGTACACCCAGCCGTTCACGGACGTCGTGGGCGAGCCGCGGCCCGCCGAGTACGAACTGCTGGCGTTCCGGATGGCCGGGGTCACCTCGCGCGCGCACCGGATGTGGCTGCCGCCGCTCGACGCCCCGGCCTCCCTCGGCGCGCTGCTCACCACGCTCCCGCCGGGCGCGCCGACACTGGCCGACCCGGCGGCGTACGGCCGGCTGCGGGCCCCGGTCGGGCAGGTCGACCGGCCCGCGGACCATACGATCGCCGCGCTGGTCGCCGACCTGTCCAGCCGCAGCGGACACCTGGCGGTGGTCGGCGGGCCGCAGTCGGGCAAGACCACGCTCGTCAGCACCCTGCTCTGCTCGCTCGCGCTGACACACACCCCGCGGCAGGTCCGCTTCCTCTGCCTCGACTTCGGCGGCGGCGGCCTGGGCCGTCTCGCGGACCTGCCGCATGTCGGCGGAATCGCCGACCGGGTGGACCCGGAGCGGGTGGTGGCCGTGGTGGAGGACGCGGTGCGGGTGTGGAAGGCCCGCGAGGAGCGCCTCTCGGCGCAGGGCGGGCACCGGTCGCCGGACGACGACCGCGCCGCCGCCGGCGCGGCGCCGGGCGGCGCGGACGACCCGGGCGACGAGGCGGGGAACGGTGACCTCCTGCTGGTCATCGACGGATGGCCGGTGCTGCGCAAGGAGTTCGAGCAGCTGGAAGAGCAGGTGGAGAGCCTGCTGCGGTACGGGTCCGGCTGCGGCATCCACGTCGTCGTCACGGCGAACGGCTGGCGCGACATCCCGCGCACCCTGCACGAGCAGTTCAGCACCCGGTACGAGCTGCGGCTGACCGACCCCGCCGACTCCGAACTGGGCCGTTCCGCCGCGGCAATGGTCCCGACGTTCACCCCCGGCAGGGGCATCACCGCGGACGCCCAGCACTTCAGGAGCGCGCTGCCGCGCATCGACGGCGGCGGCACGGCCGACGGGCTCGGCGACGCGCTCGGCGCCCTGGCCGAGCAGGTGGGCAAGAGCGCGCCCGGCCCCGCCGTGCGCAAGGTGCGGGTGCTGCCCAGCCTGATCACGCTCGCCGAACTCCACACCGCGGCCCCGCCGTCCCGGCGGTTCGTCCCGCTGGGCGTCGCCGAGGGCACGCTCGCCCCGGTCGGCTGGGACTTCACCGCGGAGCAGCATCTGCTGATCTACGGCGCGCCGGGCTCGGGCAGGACCAACGCGCTGCGGGTGCTGGCCCGCGGCATCATGGCGGCCCACCCGCCCGACGGCGCCATGATCGCCGTGGTGGATTACCGCGGGGCGCTCGCCGACGCCGTGGAAGGACCCCACCTGCTCAGTCACGCCGCCTCGCGCGACGTCCTCAAGGGGCAGATCGGCGAGCTGTGCGAGGTCCTGCGCGGGCGGGCCTCCGATGTGCGGACCCTGCCGCGCCGGGCGACCGCCGCGCCCCGGTTGCCGAGGCCCGAGGCGTACGTCCTGGTGGACGACTACGACGTGGTGGCGCCGCGGGGCGACGACCCGTTCACCCCGCTGGCCGAGTTCCTGCCGGTGGCCCAGCAGATCGGCCTGCACCTGGTGGTGGTCCGCAGCGCGGCCAATGCCGCGACGTGGCAGTCCGACGCCTTGCCGCGGGCACTGAGCGACGCGGAGACCGGCGGCATCCTGCTGTCCGCCGACCGCGCCCACGGGCCGCTGTTCGCCACCGCCCGGCCGCGGCGCTTCCGCCAGCCGGGCCGGGCCGAAGTGCACACGCGCGGCCGGAGCACCACCGTCCAGCTCGCCCATGTGCCGCCGGGACCCGTGGGGTTCGTGGCGCTGAGACCCGCGCCCTGAGCCGCCGGTGCGCCCCGCGGCGGACCGACCACCGCGGGGCGCACCTGTCAGGGACGGCGGGCCGCCGGCCGCGGGCTCAGCCGCGCGGCAGGACCGTCGCCTGGACCTGGTTCAGGCCCTTCCAGTCGTTGGAGGCCACCGTGGCGTGCGCCTTGGCCAATTGCGCGACCCTGGCCTGTGCGTCGGCCGGCGCGGGATTCACGTCGTCCAGCGCGGGCGCCACATTCTGCGAGTCGGTCATGAAGAGCAGGTAGTGGTGCGTGTCGTACCAGCTCGTGTCGATACTGCCGTTGAGATAGGTGGCGGCGTCACCGTCGAAGGCCACGAACCACGGCCGCAGCGAGCTGTCCGAATACCGCGTCCTGGGGTCGCCCGCCTGGGCGGTGTGGACCGAGGGGAAGATGTTCGCCTGCGCGGTCTTGCCCTGGGTGTGCAGGTCCCGCAGGTAGCCCGCGTATTCCTTGTCGGTCCACAGCGTGTCGGTGGGGTTGGCCTCCTCGACCGTGCCGGGGATGACTTCGAGCAGCACCTTGCCCGCGAGCTGGGCGCGGCTCGGCCAGTTGCCGGCGTTCGCGGCGTCGTCCAGGGTGGCGTACTGCCCGCCGCCCGGCTTGTTCAGCAGGTCGTTCGGCTTGAACACCAGACTGCCCAGGTGGGCGCTGATCGACTGGTCGAGCTTGGCGGCGCTCATCCCGAAGGTGGCCTGGAAGCCCGCCTTCATCTCCAGCTTGATGATCAGCGGCCCGTGCCCGGGATGCGCCCCGAGCCACACCCGTACGTCGTCCAGGCAGCTCTCCAGGTCCTTGTTGGCCCCGCCGGTGTAGAGCTGGGCGGCGGAGGACGCGTTGACGCAGTTGTTGCTGTTCCCGGTCGGGTTGGAGTGGCTGACCTTCCATTCCTGGGTGAGGAAGTCGTCCCACACGTCGAGTTCGATCATGGAGGTGCCCGAGTCGAGCGCCTGAGCGAGATACGTGAACGCGGCGGGATCGTAGGTGTTGTGCAGCCCGGACATGGTGGTGCCGGACAGCGGCAGCGCATCGGTGTCGGCGGCCGAAGCGTTGCCGCCACCGGGGCCCGCGACGGTGAAGGCGAGGCAGGCGGCGAGCGCGCCGAGCAGCGCGGTGCGCGCGGTGGCGCGCGGGCGGAGCGGAAGGCGGCGGGTCAGCGGACCGGTCACGTGTGTCCTCCTGTGGGGGTGGCTTTCCGTCAGAACGGTGTCGTCCGTGGGTGAAGCGACGGAGACATGACACGTAACACGGCCTGCATTCCTGCTGTCACCTCCGAGTTCGGCCACATTGCCGCCGGCCCGGCGCGATCGTCCCCGGCTTGGCCTTCACGACACGCCGAGCAGCCGCAGCACGCCGGTGGTCGCGGCGGCTGCGAGGACCACCGCGAGGAAGGGCGCCCCGCGCCACGCGCACAGCGCACCCACCGCCACCCCCGCGGGCCGGGCGGGTCCGGCGAAGGTGTGCGGGGTCGGTGAGCACGGACGTGGCGACCATCGCGGTGAGCAGCACCACCACCGCGACGCCCACCAGCCGTTCGGTGCGGGGCGGCAGCGTCATCCGGGAGCGCAGCACGGGACCGGCGAAGCGGAAGGCGAAGGTGCCCGCGCCCAGGACCGCGGTGGCGGCCACCAGACCTGCCCCGTGCTCATCGCGGCCCCTTGGCGGCGGCCCGGCGCCCGTCGCGCCGCGTGCCGGCCGCGGCGACCCCGGCCAGCGCGAGCAGCACGGGCAGGCCCGCGGGCAGGAAGGGCGCCGCGGCCAGTGCGATCAGCACCCCGGCGAGGGCAGCCCTGCGGGTCGGCGCCGTCGCCAGCGACGGCAGCAGCAGGGCGATCAGCACCGCGGGGAAGGCGGCGTCGAGCCCCAGCGTGTCGGTGCCGCCCACCGCCTGCCCGCCGAAAGTGCCCGGCACCACACCGGCGTTCCAGCTGATGAACAGCCCCGTGCCGCACAACCAGTACGCCGTACGCCGCCGGGCCGGTTCGTCCTGCGCCAGCGCGAAGGCCACCGTCTCGTCCACCATCAGGTGGCTGCCGACGATCCACCGCAGCCGCCCCGCGCCGAAGACGTCGCCCAGGGCGAAGCCGAACGGCACATGACGGGCGTTCACCAGCAGCGCCGCGGCCACCGCGGCGGCCGGATTGCCGCCCGCGCCCAGCAGGCCGACGAAAAGGAACTGCGACGCGCCCGCGAAGACGACCAGGGACAGCAGCATCGGCAGCCAGGCCGGCAGGCCGAGCCCGACCGCGATCGCGCCGAAGGACACCCCGACCACGGCGTCGGCGGCGTACACCAGTGCAATGTCCCGCGCCAGGCTGCGCGTTGGAGCTCGTCTTGTTCGCCATGTCGAACGCGTCGTCGCCTATGCTGAACACTCGGGGAGTCGTTCGTCAAGGCGAACACATCGACTTCTAAGGCGAACGATCCGGCGAACGAAGGAGTGGCGTGGCGCACGCAGAGAAATCTCCCGGCGGCCCCCCGCTCGCCGTCATCGCGGCCTCGCTCCAGCGCGAACGCCGCCGCGTCGGCCTCTCGCTCGCCGAGGTGGCCCGCCGCGCCGGCATCGCCAAGTCGACGCTGTCCCAGCTGGAATCGGGCACCGGCAACCCGAGTGTGGAGACGCTGTGGGCGCTCAGTGTCACCCTCGACGTGCCCTTCGCCCAGCTCGTGGAACCGCCCCGCCCCCGGGTGCAGATCATCAGGGCGGGCGAGGGCCCCGCCTTCGCCGCCGAACGCGGCGACTACGTGGCCGCCTTGCTCGCCTCGTCCCCGCCCCACACCCGGCGCGACATCTACCTGGTGTCCGCGCAGCCCGGCACCGCCCGCGAGTCCGACCCGCACATGCCGGGAGTCGTCGAGCACGTGGTGCTCAGCACCGGCCGCGCCCTGGTCGGCATCGCGGACGACCCGGTCGAACTCGCTCCCGGCGACTACGTCTCCTACCCGGGCGACATCGCCCACGTCTTCGGGGCACTCGAACCGGACACCCTCGCCGTGCTCGTACAGGAACACCGCTGACCCGCCGACCGGACGGAGCCGCCGCCATGCCGGAACAGCCGGAACCGTACGGACCCGCCGTACGGATCGAGCGCGAGGGGGCGGTGACCACCGTCGTGCTGTCCCGCCCCGCGGCCCGCAACGCCGTGGACGGCCCCACCGCACGGGCACTCGCCGACGCCTTCCGCGCCTTCGACGCCGACGACGGAGCGGCCGTAGCGGTGCTCTGGGGCGAGGGCGGCACCTTCTGCGCGGGTGCCGACCTCAAGGCGATCGGCACCGCCCGCGGCAATAGCGTCACCGACGTCCCCGGCGGCCCCGTCGCCGCAGGCGCGGCCCATGGCGACGGCGCGGCACCGCATGGTGACGGCGTCGCGCATGGCGACGGTCCCATGGGGCCGACCAGGATGCGGCTCGGCAAACCGGTCATCGCGGCCGTGTCGGGACACGCGGTCGCGGGCGGCCTTGAGCTGGCGCTGTGGTGCGACCTGCGTGTCGCCGAGGAGTCCGCCGTCTTCGGCGTCTTCTGCCGTCGCTGGGGCGTCCCGCTGATCGACGGCGGCACCGTGCGGCTGCCCCGGCTCATCGGCGCCGGCCGCGCCATGGACCTCGTCCTCACCGGCCGGCCGGTGGACGCGGCCGAGGCACTGGCCATCGGCCTCGCCGACCGCGTCGTCCCCACCGGCGCCGCCCGCGCCGCGGCCGAGCGACTCGCGGCCGAGATCGCCGCCTTCCCGCAGACCTGCCTGCGACACGACCGGCTCGCCCTGCTGGAGCAGCAGGGACTGCCGGAAGACGCCGCCCTTGCCGTGGAATTGGCCCACGGCCGCGTCTCCCTGGCCGAGGCGGCACAAGGCGCGGCCCGCTTCGTCGCGGGCGAGGGACGGCACGGCGCCTTCGGCGGCTGACGCCGGGCCAGGACGCGCCCGCCGGACGGGCGTTGACGGAAGGCGCCCAAGCGGTCGACGCTCACGCGAGGGGTGGGCCGCTCCCCTGTGGCGGCCCACCCCTCGCCGGTCGCGACAGCCGCCGGCTCCGGCGGAGCCGGGGCGTACCGGCGTATCACGCGCGGCCCGTGCTGCCCGCCACCCGCATCGCCCACGCCAGGCAGCCGAGCGCGCCGGTGGTGACCAGGGTCCGCGCGATGTTCCAGTGCACCCACGTGGACTCGAACCGCGCCCGTACCGCCGCCGGATCGTGCAGGCGCCCCGGCGCGCCCGCGTCCGCCAGCCGGTCGTTGAGCGGCACGCTGAAGCCCATGGTGATCACCAGCGAGGCCGTGTAGAGCACCACGCCCGCAATGATCCACGGCAGCGCGGACCGCCCCTCCCCGCCGCGGTGCATCACCGCCGCGAGCACACCGAGCACCAGGGCGCCGCCGAAGGCGAGGGCGAACCAGCCGTTGAGTATTGCCGCGTTCACGCGCTGCATCGTCTCGATGAGGGTGCGGTCGCCGGCCTTCGCGAGACCGGGCATGACGGCGACGGAGAAGGCGAAGTAGAGGCCGGCCATCAGGCCGGTGGTGAGGGTGGCGGCAAGCAGCACCAGGCTGCGCAGGTCGCCGTTCATGACAACTCCTCGGGTGGGGCGGTGCGTGGCATACGGCGCGGGGACTCGGGTGTGCGCGACCGGTGCGATGCGCGTGTTCTGCGTCATGACCTCAGTGAATCCGCCCGGACCTCGGCCCGGCCATCGCCGAAAAGCTCGTCCCCATACGCAGGCGTCCAGCTTTAGGCTGTGGCCATGGACGCGCTGGCCAATCTGCTGGACGGCCCGCGGGCGCGGGGTGCCTTCCTGCTGCGGTCGGTCCTCACCCCGCCCTGGTCGGTGAGGATCGCCGACCTCGCGCCGCTGACCCTGGTGCACATGGTCCGCAACGACGCCTGGATACGCACCGACGACGGCCCGGCGCGACTGCTGCGCCCCGGCGGCATCGCGGTGATCCGCGGGCCGGAACCGTACACCGTCGCGGGCGACCGGGACACCGAACCGCAGATCGTCATCAGGCCGGGCCAGGTCTCCACCGATCCCGACGGCGACGAATTGTGCGAGCGGATGGACCTGGGGGTGCGGACCTGGGGCGACGATCCCGGCGGGGCAGGCGGCCCGGTCGGCGAGTCGCCCGCGTCTGCGGTGATGATCAGCGGGACCTACCAGATGCGCGGCGAGATCAGCAGCCGGCTGCTGTCCGCGCTGCCCCGGGTGCTGGTGCTGTCGGGCGACGCCTGGTCGAGCCCGCTGCCCGCGCTGCTGAGCGAGGAGATCGTGCGGGACGAGCCCGGTCAGGAGGTGGTGCTCGACCGGCTGCTCGACCTGCTGCTGATCGCGGTGCTGCGGACCTGGTTCGCCCGGCCCGAGACCGCCGCGCCCGCCTGGTACGCCGCCCAGGGCGACCCGGTCGTCGGGCCGGCGCTGCGCCTGCTGCACGACGATCCCGCGCACCCCTGGACGGTCGCGGAACTGGCCGCCAGGACCGGGGTGTCCCGGGCCGCGCTCGGCCGCCGCTTCACCGACCTGGTCGGCGAGCCCCCGATGGCGTATCTGACCGGCTGGCGGCTCGCCCTGGCGGCCGACCTGCTGCGTGAACCGGACTCCACCGTCGCCTCGGTCGCCCGCCGGGTCGGCTACGGCAGCCCCTTCGCGCTCAGCTCGGCCTTCAAGCGGGTCCGCGGCGTCAGCCCGCAGCAGCACAGGGAGCGCACCGCGCCGGCCTCGTAGCACCGCGGCCCGCGTCCGGAGGCCGGCCGAATACCGGGGTCCGCGCCCGGGCGTCGGCAGAACGTTCCGGCGGGGAATGTTTAGGCTGGCTGAATGAAGGACTGGGACCTCCGCAAACTGCAGATCCTGCGCGCCCTGCACGACACGGGCACCGTCACCGCCGCCGCGGGCGTGCTGCGGATGACACCGTCGGCCGTGTCGCAGCAGCTGGCCGCCCTGTCCAAACAGGTCGGCACGCCCGTCATCGAGGCGCGGGGCCGCGGCGTCCGGCTCACCGGAGCCGCGCACCTGCTGCTGCGGCACTCCGAGATCGTCTTCGCGCAGCTCGAACGCGCCGGGGCCGAGATCGACGGGTGGGCGCAGGGAGAGGCCGGCGTGGTGCGGGTCGGGACCATCGCCACCGCGATCACCCGGCTGGTGGTGCCCGCCGCGGCCCTGTTGCGCCGCAGCTCGCCCGGCATCACGATGTCGGTGCGGGAGGCCGAGGCCGCCGAGGCGTACGAGCAGCTCGCCGCCGGTGACGTCGATCTCGCGCTGTCGCTCGCGGTGGACGCGCCGACCGCTCGGGACCCGCGCTTCGTGCTCTTCCCGCTGCTCACCGATCCGCTCGACATCGCCCTGCCGCCCGGCCACCCGCTGGCGGCGGCGCCCGCGCCGCGGCTGGCGCAGCTGGCGGAGGAGCCGTGGATCTTCGGCAGCCGGGGGCCGTGGCGTGACCTCACCCTCGCGGCCTGCGCCGACGCCGGGTTCGTGCCGGAACAGGCGCATGCGGCGACGGACTGGCCGGCGATCTTCTCGCTCGTCGCGGCCGGGATGGGGATCGCGCTGGTGCCGCGGATGGCGACCGCGGGCGGGCTGCGCCAGGAGGTCGTCGTCCGGGCGCTGGAGGCGGACCGGCCGCGCCGCCGGATCGTCGGGGCGGTACGCGGCGGGGCGCAGGACGCACCCTTGTTGCGGCGGATGCTCGACACACTGCGGCAGGCCGCCGACCTCGACCCACTGTACAGCACAACTGAAAGATCTATTCAGTAAGTTTCGATGGACGTGAACGGTGGTCGCATCGGAGAGTGGAGGACAGAAAGAGATCGGAGCAGGCGAGCGAAGAGAAACCGAAGAGAGGCGGACGGGCGATGACAAGGACAGTGGCCGGCGCGGGGTCGGACGTGGGTGTGGGCGCGAGTGCCGGGACGGGCGCTGAGGCAGGGGCGACGTTCACCGCGCTGACGTCCTTCACCGGGGACGCGCTCCCGTACGCGGGCGGCAATCCGTTCGCGGACTACCGAAGTACGGACCTGGGCCCGGCCGGGCTCGCGCGATTCGCCGACCTGGCCGACCGCAGGCTCGGCGCGGGGGTGATCGCGGCGAACGACGAATTCTTCGCCGATCGGGAGAATCTGCTGGTACGGGGTCCGGCCGTCTTCGATCCCGAGCGCTTCGGGCACAAGGGCAAGATCATGGACGGCTGGGAGACCAGGCGGCGGCGCGGGGCGTCGGACCAGATGCCGCACCCCGACCCGGCCGACCACGACTGGGCGCTGATCCGGCTGGGGACACCCGGGGTGATTCGCGCGGTCATCGTCGACACCGCGCATTTCCGGGGGAATTACCCGCAAGCGGTGTCGGTGGAAGCAGTCGCGGCGTCACCGTGGGCGTCGCCGGACGAGCTGCTGGATCCGGCGGTGCGCTGGACCGAGGTGATACCGCGGACCGCCGTCGGCGGCCACGCCGAGAACGCCTTCGCGGTGCATGTCGAGCGCCGCTTCACCCATCTGAGGCTGCGCCAGTATCCGGACGGCGGCGTGGCGCGGCTGCGGGTGCTGGGCGAGGTGGTGCCCGACCCGGCGTGGCTGGCGGGCCTGGGAACGTTCGACATGGTGGCGCTGGAGAACGGCGGGACGGTGGAGGACGCCTCCGACCGCTTCTACTCACCGCCCGAGCACACCATCCTGCCGGGCCGCTCGCAGAAGATGGACGACGGCTGGGAGACCCGGCGGCGCCGCGACCTCGGGCACGACTGGATCAGCTATCGGCTGGTCGAGCATGGCGAGATCCGCGCTGTCGAGATCGACACCGGGTATCTCAAGGGCAATGCGGCGGGCTGGGCGGAGCTGTGGATCAGGGACGGCGAAGGTTCCGGGCCGGGCGGTGGCTCCGAGGCTGCCGGGCCGGGCGGGGGAGAAGGCTCCGGATGGGTCAGGCTGCTGGACCGGGTGCGGTTGCAGCCCGACACGGTCCACCGCTTCCTTGTTGAGCCGCGGCCGGCCACCCATGTGAGGGTCGACATCTTCCCGGACGGCGGGATAGCCCGGCTGCGGCTGCACGGCTCCTTGACCGAGCAGGGCGCGGACCGACTCGCCCGGCGCACCGAGGCCATCGCCTGACCGGGCGTCATCCGCCGCTCGGCCGGGAGGGGGTCACCCGGCACTGAAGAGCGTGAGCAGGTCGTGCTTGCCGAACAGCCGGGCCGTGTCGATCGCCGACGGCGCTCCGGCGGCCGGGTCGGCGCCCGCCTCGACCAGGGCACCGATCACGTCCTGCTCGCCCTTGAAGACCGCGCCGGCCAGCGGGGTCTGGCCGCGGTCGTTGGCCCGGTCGGCTTCCGCGCCGCGGGCGAGCAGCGCCCTGACGGTGTACGCATGACCGTGATAGGCGGCGAGCATCAGCAGCGTGTCACCGCGGTCGTTGGTCAGATTCGCCGGGACGCCGGCGTCGATGTACGCGGCGAGCTTCGCGGTGTCGCCCTGCCGGGCCAGGTCGAAGACCTGCGCGGCCAGTTGCAGCACCTCGGGGTCGTGGGCGGGTTCGTGCTCGGCGTCGGGAGTGTGTCCAAGGGGCGGCTCGGTCATGGGCCCACCCTATGCAGGGCACTCGCCGTCGAAGAACGAGATCACCACCCGCTGCGGCGCGCCATCACCCACCCGGATGTCCAGGGGCACGCACGCCTTGCCGTCGCCCGCCACGAAGAACGCACCCAGATAGGAGGTCGCCGCATCAGCACAGCCGTGGAAGGTCACCGCAGGCGCGGGCGCCATGCCCTGGCTGCCGCCGAATTCCAGACCCGCCCGGGCACGCTGCTCGGCGCCGATGGTGAGGGTCACCGCCCCGCCGTCCCGCACGGAGGTGCCGATCAGATAGTGCCAGCCGTCCGCATTGCGCACGCCGTGCGCGCCCTGGTCGCCGCCGGCCAGACCGCGCAGACCGCGCAGAGTCAGCGGACCGACCGTCACGTCGTCCCGTCCCGGGCTGGGCGACGGCGAGCCGGGCGGTGACCAGGGGCGGCCGGTCGCGGAGGCCGAGCCGGTCCCGCTGCCGGGCAGCGGAGTCGCGCCGTCCAAGCAGTCGACCGGGCGGGGGTGGTCGATGCTGCCCACCGGGGGTTCGGGGGATCCGGTGGGGAGTGCCGCTCCGGGCGGGTCGTGGTGACCGCCCCATGAGCAGCCCGCGATCAACAGCAGCGCCACACCCGTCACACCGGCCGCCTGCCACCCTCGACCTGACATGGGCATCACCCCTTTATCAGGACGGTACGTCCTCAGTCGAGCGGCGGCCAGACCACCAACTGCCGTACGAGGGCGTCGTCGCCGGTCACCCGCAGGGTGCCGCTGTCCCAGGGGACGCGGCGGTAGAGGGCCAGCAGGAGGTCGCTCGCCGGAGCCCACACGGTCGCGTCGGCCTCGGGCCTGCCCTCGCCGGTCGCGCTGCGGACGGCCGAGGCGCCGGTTTCGTCCAGGATCAGCGTCCAGGTCCGGCCCTCGTCCGCCACCAGCGCGACCCGGGAGGGGGAGTGCGGCCAGCCGTCCATCGAACCGAAACCGACATGGAGGAACTCATCGATCGCATCCATCGCGAGCCCGGACGGCAGGGGTTCGGGCACACCCGCGGCGTCCTGGGCGTCCCTGACATGCACCGCCGCCAGCTGCACATGGTGCCGGGCCACCGCGCCGGCCGTGGCGGCGTTGCCCGAGTCCGCCCACCAGGTCCAGCACCGCGCGTCCGCACCCGCTGCGCGCAGCGCACCGAGCAGTGCCACCGTGGAGCGCGCCGACCACTCCAGCAGATCACCGGTCGGCGTGCGGTCCGGCACCTCGCCGTCGGCCGGCGGACGGGGCGCGGGACCGGCCGCGACGGTGGCGGCCCAGAAGCGCTGCACCCCGCCGACATGCTCAAGCAGGTCCGGCACCGTCCAGTCGGGGCAGGCCGGAATCCGGCTGCCGGAGGGCGCCTTGCCTGCCGCGGACCGCAGGGCGGCGGACCGCTCCTCGATCTGGTCGAGCCATTTTTCGAACCGCGGCTCCGGCGACGTCGTCATGGGCTCCGTTGTAGCAGCGAACACCGACAACCAACCCGGTCGGGGGCGAGTCCGACAAGCCCGCCACCATGGTGACCGATTACGGCAGTTTTGCCCAACCCTGACTCGGGCAGGGCCTGTTCAGAGCGCGGCGAAGGCTGTTCCATGGTGATCGTCGGCCCTGCTGGTCCTGTCAGGTCCCGCACACCCGACGACCGCCGCCGCGGACCACGGCGGCCGAGCCGTACCCGACGAACCGGATGAGGTGGCCTTGGCTACGACCGTGCGCAGTACGAAGGTGAGCATTCCGGCCGCCCCGCTCGGACCGGAGAATCCACTGCCCGCGCTGCGCCCGCGCGGTGAACTGCACCGGCTCGACCCGGCCGACCTCGACGGGCTGCCCGCCGACATGGCACGGCAGATCGGGTACGGACCGATGAGTACGGTGCTCCCGGTGCGGCTGCTCGACGGCTACGGGCGGGACCGCGAGCCCGCCGAGCTCGACGCCCTGGTGATCGAGAACAGCCGGCTGCGCGCCACGGTGCTGCCGGGCCTCGGCGGGCGGCTGTACTCGCTGTTCCACAAGCCCACGGGGCGCGAACTGCTCTACCGCAACCCGGTGTTCCAGCCCGCGGACTTCGCGCTGGCCGGCGCCTGGTTCTCCGGCGGGGTCGAGTGGAATCTCGGCACCACCGGGCATGCCGCGCACACCTGCGTCCCGCTGCACGCCGGCCGGGTGCCGGCGCCCGACGGCGGCGAGATGCTGCGGCTGTGGGAGTGGGAGCGGCTGCGCGACCTGGCCTTCCAGATCGACCTGTGGCTCCCGGAGGACTCCGACTTCCTCTACGTCGGCATCCGGGTCCGCAATCCGCACGACCGCACCGTCCCCGCCTACTGGTGGTCCAACACCGCGGTCCCCGAGACCGACCGCACCCGCGTGCTGGCCCCCGCCGAGGCCGCCTGGCACTTCGGGCACCGGCGCGCACTCCGCCATGTCGGGCTGCCCGCCCCGGCCCCCGGCGGCCCGGACGTCAGCTACCCCACCGGTTCGCAGCACCCGGCCGACTACTTCCTCGACATCCGCGGCGAGGACCGCCGCTGGATCACCGCGCTGGACGGCGACGGCCACGGACTGGTCCAGACGTCCACCGACCTGCTGCGCGGCCGGAAGATCTTCCTGTGGGGCCGGGGCAGCGGCGGCCGGCGCTGGCAGGACTGGCTCACCGAGCCGGGTACCGGCGGCTATCTGGAGATCCAGGCGGGCCTGGCCCGCACCCAGTTCGAGCACATCCCGATGCCCGCCGACACCGACCTTTCCTGGCTGGAGACCTACGGCCCGCTCAGCGCCGACCCGGACCTGGTGCACGCCGAGGACTGGGCCACCGCCCGCGCCGAGGCCGCCGCCCGGCTGGAGGCGGCCCTGCCGCGCGTGACCGTCGACACCGCGTACGCCGACTGGCTCGCGCACGCCGACGCGGACCCCAAGGACATCCTGGCCACCGGTTCGGGGTGGGGCGCCCTGGAGATCGCGCGCGGCCACTTCCCACTGCCCGGCACCCCCTTCGAGCCCAGCACCCTCGGTGACCCGCAGAAGCCCTGGCTCGAACTGCTGGTGGCCGGCGTCTTCCCCCGGCCGGCCGCCGGCGCCGCGCCGGGCCCCTGCCTGGTCTCACCGCAGTGGCGCGAACTGCTGGAGTCCGCTGACACCTACCCGGGCAACGAATGGTTCCGCGACTACTACCTCGGCATAGCCCAGTGGGCCGCGGACGACCGCGCGCAGGCCGTCCGCAGCTGGGAGCGTTCGCTGGCCGCCCACCCCTCGCCGTGGTGCCATCGCGCGCTGGCGGTCGCCGACGCCGCCGCGGGCAGGACGGAGCAGGCCGCCGAGCGCTACACGGCGGCCTGGGACAGCCTCAGGGCCGGCGCCGGGCAGTACGGACCCGAGGCGCGGGCCGTCCAGCGCGCGCTGCTCGTCGAGGCCGTGCCCGTGCTGCTCGCCGCCGGCCGGGCCGCCGACGCCGACCGCATCATCGCGGAGCCGGCCTTCGGCGGGACCGTACCGCTGGACGACGGGCGGATCAGGCTGCTGCGCGCCCGTACCGCACTCGCCCGGGGGGACGCGGCCGGCGCGCGCGCCCTGCTGGACGCCGGGATCGTCGTCACCGACCTGCGGGAGGGCGCGGAGGAGCTGAACGAGACCTGGTACGCCGTCGCGGAAGTCCTGCTGGCCGGCGACGGCGAGATCACCGACGCGGTGCGCGCCGCGGCCCGGGCCGAGCACCCGCTGCCCGCCCACTACGACTTCCTGATGCGTCCCGACAGCTGAGACGCCCAGCAGTTGACGGGCAGTCGGCCGCGCGGGCCGCCGACCGCCCGCGGCGGTAAACCGGTGGCCCGGCCCGCGCACCTCCCGTCACAGTGGTCGCTGCGCCCCCTGACCAGGGGGCGACGCCGTACCGACGGGGGAGTCGGGGGAGGGGGACAGCCATGTCCACACTGCGGGTGACCGCCGAGCAGCTGACCATCGTGGAGCACCCGGACGCCGACGCGCTGGAGCTGGCACAGGTCGGCCTGTATCGCGCGGTGGTCGCCAAGGGGGCGTACCGCACGGGGGAGTTCGCGGTGTACATCCCCGAGCAGGCGGTGCTGCCCGACCCGCTGATCGCCGAACTCGGCCTCACCGGTCGGCTCGCGGGCGGCGCGGCCAACCGGGTCAAGGCGGTACGGCTGCGCGGGGAGCTGTCCCAGGGCATCGTGTGCCGCCCGGCCGCGCTGGAGGGCAGCGACCTGGCACGCGCGTCCGCCGCGGACGAGGACTTCGCCGAGCGGCTCGGCATCACCAAGTGGGTGCCTCCGGTGCCGGTCTCGATGAGCGGCGACGTGGAGTCCGCGCCGGACCTGCTGCCGTGGATCGACATCGAGAACCTCAAACGCCACCCGGACATCTTCGCGCCCGGCGACCTGGTCACCGTCACCGAGAAACTGCACGGTACGGCCTGCTGCCTGACCTTCCACGCCGATTCGGGCGCCGTCCACGTCACCTCCAAGGGCCTGGGCTCGCAGCGACTGGCCCTCACCGAGGCACCCGGCAATCTCTACTGGCGTGCCGTGCGCGGCCACGGCCTGCCGCAGCTCGCCGCCGACCTGGCCGGCAAGCTCGGCGCGACCAGGATCGGCATCTACGGCGAGGTCTACGGCAGCGGTGTGCAGGACCTCGGCTACGGGGTCGACGCGCGCCGCGCACTGCCCGGTTACGCCGCCTTCGACGTGTGCGCGGAGATCGGCGGCCGGCTGACCTGGCTCGACCCGGCCGAGCTCCCGGTCGGGCAGCTGCCGCTCGTGCCGCGCCTCTTTCACGGCCCCTTCGATGTGGACCGGGTCCTTGAGCTGGCCCAGGGCCGGGAGACCGTCTCGGGCCGGGGCGCGCACATACGCGAGGGCGTCGTCGTACGCACCGCCGACGACACCTACAGCCCCGTCATCGGCGGCCGGGCCATCGCCAAGGTGGTCGGCGACGCCTATCTGACCCGCAAGGGCGGCACCGAGTACGAGTGACCGCCCCGGCACCCACTGCTCGCACGGCCCGCCAGCCCGCCGGGCCAGCCCGCCGGCCGGGGTCAGGCCGCCAGCCGGGCGCGCAGCCGCTGCCGCGCGTCCGGCCACTCGTCGGCCAGCAGCGAGAAGAAGACGGTGTCGCGCCAGGTCACCCCGTCCGACCGCAGCCGGTGCCGCCGCCACACTCCCTCCCGGACCGCGCCGAGCCGTGCGATGGCCTGCTGCGAGCGGGTGTTCAGCAGATCGGTCTTCCAGCAGATCCGGCCGTAGCCCAGATCGTCGAAGGCGTGCCCCATCAGCAGCAGCTTCGCCTCGGTATTGACCGCCGTACGCCAGTACGCCCGCCCGTACCAGGTCCAGCCGATCTCCAGCCGCTCGTCGGCCGTGCTCACATCGAGGTAGGTGGTCCAGCCGACCGCCTGCCCGCCGGCCCGGTCGAGCACCGCGAAGGCCAGCCCGCCGGCGGCCTCGGAACCGGCGACGACACCGGCCGCCAGCGCGCGTATCGCGTCCTCGCTGCGCGGCGGCTCCACCGGCAGCCAGCGCCACACGTCCTCATCACCACCGCCCGCGGCGAACAGCGCGGCGGCGTGCGCGGGCGGATCCAGCGGTTCCAGCCGGACGTGGCGGCCTTCGAGGACAGTGGGTGCGGGGCTCGTGGCGACCATGCGCGCACGCTAACCGGCCAGGGAGGGGCCTGGTCAACGTCATTTCGCCGGTCGGACGGCATGGTCCGCCGGTGGATGGGTACGCGCCGGGTTCAGCCAGTGACCGTAACCGTAGGACGAGCCCCCGCGGCGAGAGGACACAGAAGCGATGACCGACAACATCAGCCCCAACGGCGCCCTGCCCCCCGCGCAGCGCGCGCTGCACGAGATCGCGAGCGGCAGCGAGAACGTCATCGCGCTCAGCACCCTCGCGGTCAGCGAAGTGCTGCTGCCCGTGCCGGGCCTCGACGACGAGCCGGAAGTCATGGGCGGCGCCGAGCCGCCCCAGGAGATCCAGCTGCCGGTCTACGAGCAGGAGGACGGCAGGCAGCTGGTGCCGGTCTTCACCTCCGAGACGCGGATGGCGGACGCGCTGCCGACGACCCGCCGCTACCGGCTGGTACAGCTCGCCGCGCTCAGCGGTGCCTGGCCGTCGGACGAGCTGATCCTCTCGATCGACACCGGCAACGCCGACGCGCTGAGCATCTCGGGCGAAGGCGTACGCGCCCTGGCCGGTCTGGCCGGCGGCACCAACTGACCGACCCGGCGGACCACCGCACCGGCCCCGCGCAGCACTGGCGGACCGGTGCGGCCGTGCGTTCAGGGCCATGCGTTCAGGGCCGTGCGCTCAGGTCCGGCCGCGGTAGACCACGAGCCCGCCTTCGACCTTGTCGAGCAGCAGCTCCCGGGGCGCAGGAGCCACCTCGCCGTCGCACGCCAGATGGACGCCCGGCCCCGGTACCCGTACCCGCAGCCTCGGCACCGCCGCGGCCTCGTAGACCGGCGACCTGGTCAGCACCCCGGTCAGCGCCGCGCCCACCAGCCGGGTCCTGGCGTACGGGCCGCCGTCCACGATCCGCACGTCGAGCCGCCCGTCGGCCAGGTCGCGGCGGCGCACCGGCGCGAGGCCCACGCTCGAATAGCGGCAGTTCCCCGCGAAGAGCAGCCACACCGAGCGCGGCCTGCCGTTGATCTCGATGTCCACCGGCTCGCAGGTCCGCAGCACGTGCACCGCGGCCAGCAGGCTCGCCGGCCACGACCCGACCCGCCGCGACCAGCGCTCCCGCACCCGCACCAGGTCCGGGTAGGAGCCGATGCTGAACGTGTTGAGGAACGGCTCCCCCACCCCGTCCGGCGTGTCGAGCACCGTGGTGCGGGCCACGTCCACCCGCGCCGCCCGCCCGTCGAGCACCGCGGCCGCGGTGTCCTCCACCGTGGCCAGGCCCAGGTCGAGCGCGAAGTGGTTACGGGTCCCGCCGGGGAAGACCGCCAGCGGCAGCCCGTGCCGCAGCGCGACCGCCGCCGCCAGCCGTACCGTCCCGTCGCCGCCGCACACCCCCAGCGCGCCGCCCAGCTCGACCGCGGTCCTCGCTGCCTTCTCCAGCGCCTCCGCCAGGTCGTCGTCCTCCGTGCACTCGGTGACCCCGGCCTCCGGCAGCGCCGCGGCGATCCGCACCTCGGGCGTGGTCAGCAGCGGCGGCGGCCCCGAGGCGGCGTTCACCACCACCTGGAGCCCGCGCCCGCCTGCCAGCGACGGCGCCCGCGCCGCGGCACCCGGCTCCGGAGTGCCCGGCGCGGGCGGCAGCAGCGCCCGCACGGTCAGCGCCGCGCCCACCCCCAGCGCGCAGCCCACCAGCACATCGCTCGGGTAGTGCACCCCGGTGTAGATCCGGGAGAAGGCCACGCTCGCCGCCAGCGGCGCCACCGCGGCGCCCCAGCCCGCCGACTCCATCGCCGCACCGACCGCGAAGGCGGCGGCCGAGGCGGAGTGCCCGGAGGGGAAGGACGAGGTGACCGGCTGCCGGTTCAGCCGCCGTATCACCGGCACGGCATCCAGCAGCGGCCGGGAACGCCGCACGGCGCCCTTGCCCGCGGTGTTGACCGTCAGCGACGCCAGCGCCAGCGACCCCATGCCGCGCAGCGCCGCCCGCCGCCCGTCCCTGCCGCCCGTCACCGCCATGCCCGCCGCGACCGCGCACCACAGCCGCCCGTGGTTCGCAGCCCGGCTCAACCGCGGCAGCACCGGCTCGGCGCCCGGCCAGTGCCGGCCCGCCACCTCGGCGAAAAGCGCCGTGTCCCAGTTCTTCCATGGGTATGCCATGCCTGCCGGTTACCCAGGGCCGGGCGGTGCACGCGCAGGGTACGCTCACTCGGGTGAACGACACCCGCCTCGGACGCCCGGACCTGGTCATCTTCGACTGCGACGGGGTCCTGGTCGACAGCGAGAAGATCGCCGTCAGGATCGACGCGCGGATGCTCGCCGACCTCGGGTGGCCGCTGTCCGAGGACGAGATCGTGGAACGCTTCGTCGGCCGCTCCTTCGCCGACATGGCCGCCGACATCGCCGCCCACCTCGGGCGCCCGCTCCCCGACGACTGGGACGCCCGCCACCGGCAGCTCTACCGCGACGCCTTCGAGGCGGAACTGACCCCGGTCGACGGCATCGTC
The DNA here is from genome assembly GCF_036815005.1 of Streptomyces sp. IBSBF 2435. Lineage (NCBI taxonomy): Bacteria > Bacillati > Actinomycetota > Actinomycetes > Kitasatosporales > Streptomycetaceae > Streptomyces > Streptomyces sp. IBSBF 2435. The sequence continues at coordinate 44,224 of NZ_JAJSYW010000022.1, forward strand.
GAAGCGCTCGACGCCCTCACCCTGCCGACCTGCGTCGCCTCCAGCACCAGCCACCCCGGCCTGCGCCACACCCTCGGCCTGACCGGGCTGTACGAGCGCTTCGCCGGCCGCATCTTCAGCGCCTCCGAGGTCGCCCGCGGCAAACCCGCCCCCGACCTCTTCCTGCACGCGGCCCGCACGCTGGGTCTCGACCCGTCGCGCTGCGCGGTCGTCGAGGACAGCCCCTACGGCGTCGCGGCGGCACGCGCGGCCGGCATGCGCGCTTACGGCTACTGCGGCGGCCTGACCCCGGCGCACCGCCTCGAAGGCCCCGGCACCACCGTCTTCGACGACATGCGCGAACTCCCGGCGCTGCTGGGGGACTGACCCGGTGCGGCCCCCCGTCGACCGGCGCTGCTGGTGCGGGAAGCGCCGCGGCGAGGGAAGGTGGGCTCACGGGGCGCCTACCAGCGGAGGTGCGCAATGCCGACCACCCTGCCGCACGACGTGCGGCCGGAGCCCGGCCTTCCGGTACCCGCGTACTGGCCCGCCCACCTGTCCGCGGCCACGACCGGCAGCGAACCCGCGGGCGGCGGGCCGCGCCTCCTGGACGCCGCGTGCGGCCACTTCACCCGGCGCGGCATGTGGAGCGGCCCCGGCCAGGTGCTCGCCGGCCCCGGCGCCGAATCGCTGCTGCTCGCACTGCTTGCCGCGTCCGGCGGCGACGCGGTGCTCGCCCGGCCCGCCCCCGCCTGGCAGGCGCCGGTCGCCGCGCTGGTCGGCCGACCCGTCCACGCGGTGCGCAGCGCGCCCGAGGGCGGTGGTGTGCCGGACCCGTTCGCGCTGCTGGAGACGGTGCGCAGGGCCAGGGCCGCGGGCGCGGACCCGCGGCTGCTGGTGCTCTCGGCGGCCGACGACCCGACCGGGACGGTGACCGCGCCGGAACTGCTGCACGAGACCTGCGAGGCCGCGGCGGAGGCCGGGCTCCGGGTCGTCTCCGACGAGACGTACTCCGACACCCTGCACCACCGCGACACCGTGCTGCTCAGCCCGGCCGAGATGCTGCCCGACCACACCGTCGTCCTCACCGACCTCGGCGCCAGCCTGGCACCCGCCGCCGTGCCCGTCGCTCTGGCCCGCTTCCCCGCCACCGCCCACGGCACCGCGTGGCGCGAGCGCACCGCGGCGGCGCTCGCCGCGCTGCGGGCCGTACTGCCCGCGCAGGTCGCCGCCGCCACCGCGTACGTGCTCAGCGAGCCGGCCGAGGTCACCGAGCTTGCCGCCGCCGCGAACCGCCTGCACGCCAGGACGGCCGCCGCCGCGTACCGGGCGATCACCGGCACCGGCGCGGTGTGCCGCCCGCCGCAGGCCGGCTTCCAGCTCTACCCGACGCTGCGCACCCCCGACCTCGACGCGGCCGCACTGGAGGAGCACCTCACCGCCGCGCTCGGCAGGACCGTACCCGGCGGCCACCGCTTCGGCGACGACCCTGCGGAACCCCGGGTGCGCATCTCCACCGGCGTCCTGCACGGCCGCACCGAGGGCGAACGCCGTACGGCGCTGGCCGCCGCCGACCCGCTCGCCGTTCCCCACGTGGCGGCGGCGCTGGACGCGCTCACCGCCGCCTTCAGCGCGTTGACCGGCCCTGATGTGGTCAGCGGTTCGGCCGATCTCGGATCGCGGGGCCGCGCGGGCTGATTTACGTTCGAGGCGTCGCCCCGCCCCGCGACCCGGCTCCCCGCGAACCCGGCGCC
>NZ_JAJSYW010000023.1:0-45691 GCF_036815005.1 Streptomyces sp. IBSBF 2435
CCAGGGGACGGGGGCGCGGTGGTGGGTGGCCTGCGTGCACATCGCGATGACCTGGGAGGGGGACGGCCGCAGGGCCGGGTCCTTGATCAGGCAGCGGGTGACGATCTCCCGCAGTTCGCCGGGCAGTTCGGAGAGGTCGGGCTCCTCCTGGACGGCGCGGGCGCCGAAGGGCGCCGTACCGATGGCCGCGTACGCGGCGAGCTGGCCGAGGGCGAAGACGTCGGTGGCCGGTACGGGCGGCTTGTCCGCGGCCTGCTCGGGCGAGGAGAAGGCCGGGATGCCCGGGGCGTCGGCGGCGGCGCGGGTGACGCCGTAACCCGTGACGCGCGGGCCGTCCGCGGCGAGCAGCACCGTACCGGGGCCGAGCCCGGCGTGGACGACGCCGGCGTGGTGGACCGCGCGCAGCGCCTCGGCGACCCCGGCCACCAGCCGCAGCACGACCGGCACCGGCAGCGGCCGTCCGGTGTCGCTGACGGCGGCGTGCAGGGTGAGCGCGGGGACGTAGCCGGCGGCCAGCCAGTACCGGGAGCCGTCGTGGCCGCTGCCGAGCACCGGCACGGTGTAGGGGCCGTGCACCCGCCGTACGGCCTGCACGTCGTGTTCGAAGGCGGCGGCGAAGCCGGAGCGGGCGGCCAGTTCCGGGCGCACCGCGGTCAGGGCGACGGGCCGGCCGCCGGGCGCGTAGGCGAGGTAGACCGGGCCGAGGGCGCCGACGCCGAGCCTGGCGGCGATCCGGTGCCCGGCGACGAGCGCCGGGTCGTCGGGCGTGAGCGGCTGGTAGAGCGGTCCTGGATGCCCGGCGTGCCCGGGGCCGACCAGACCGCCGGTGTGCTGAGCGCCCATCAGTCCCCGTTCCTCGGGCTCGCGCGGACGAGCCCGCCGACGCGGCGGCGGGCTCGCTCCCCGCGTCGCCCGCGGGGAGGGAGGCCTGCGCGGACACGACGCCCTCGTACCGCCCCTCCCGGCCCCTGGCCAGACGATACCGGAACACACAGACCCGGCTGCGGCCTGTTCCGCTGCGGGCGGTCACGCGGTATGCAGGATGCATGGACACAAAGGGCGAGGTGGCCGGGCTGCTGCTGGCGGCGGGTGGCGGACGGCGGCTGGGCGGGCGGCCGAAGGCGTTGCTGCCGTACGCAGGCCGCCCACTGGTGGAGCACGCGGTGGGCGCGCTGCGGGACGGCGGCTGCGGCCCGCTGTACGTGGTGCTGGGCGCGGCGGCCGAGGAGGTGCGGGCCACCGCGGACCTGCCGGACTGCGTGCTGGTCGACAATCCGAGCTGGCCCGAGGGCATGGGCTCGTCGCTGCGGGTGGGCCTGGCCTCGCTCGCCGCCGCGCCCGTGCGCCCGGCGGCGGTGGTGATCGCGCTGGTCGACCAGCCGGGGGTGGGCGCGGCGGCGGTCGCGCGGGTGGTGGCGGCGGCCCGGGCCGGCGACGACCTGGTGTCGGCGCTGGTGTCGGCCGCGTACGGGGAGCGCCGCGCGCACCCGGTGCTGGTCGGGGCGGCCCGCTGGGCGGGGGTCGCGGGCAGCGCGGGCGAGGACCGGGGGGCGCGGACGTACCTGCGCGAGCACGTCGCGCACACCATCCTGGTGGACTGCTCGGACATCGCCGACCCGGCGGATATCGACACGCCCGCCGACCTGCGCCTTCTGGCACCCCCTGCACCGCGTGCCACAAAACGTTGAACTTCCGCACTGCGAAAACTATGCTCCACCTTGCAGAAGCGCCCGCAGCTCGTGGCGGCCCGGCACCGCGTGCCACGCACGCACGACGGCATGCCCCGCACGCGCGACGCACCCGACGGACGCCGGCACCGCTCTGGAGGAATGACCGCATGTCCGCACCGACCCCTTCGTCCGCCGCCGCCGTCACCGGGACGGCCGGGCACCATGTGCCGCGCGAGGAGGAGGTGCTGACTCCCGAGGCGCTGGACTTCCTCGCCGAGCTGCACCGCCGCTTCGCGCCGCGCCGCGCGGAACTGCTGGCCCTGCGCGCCGAGCGCCGCGCGGAGATCGCCCGCACCGCGACCCTGGACTTCCGGCCCGAGACCGCGCACATCCGCGCCGACGACAGCTGGCGGGTGGCCGAGGCCCCCGCCGCGCTGAACGACCGCCGGGTGGAGATCACCGGCCCCACCGACCGCAAGATGACGATCAACGCGCTGAATTCCGGCGCGCGGATCTGGCTCGCCGACTTCGAGGACGCCTCGGCCCCCACGTGGGAGAACGTCATCGGCGGCCAGCTCAACCTGATCGACGCCTACGAGCGGCGGATCGACTTCACCTCCCCCGAGGGCAAGACGTACGCGCTCGGCGCCGCCGACCAGCTGGCCACCGTCGTGGTGCGGCCGCGCGGCTGGCACCTCGACGAGCGCCACCTGACCGTGGACGGCGAGCAACTGCCGGGCGGCCTGGTCGACTTCGGGCTGTACTTCTTCCACAACGCGCAGCGGCTGCTCGACCTCGGCAAGGGGCCGTACTTCTACCTGCCCAAGACCGAGTCGTACCTCGAAGCCCGGCTGTGGAACGACGTGTTCGTCTTCGCGCAGGACCGGCTCGGCGTCCCGCAGGGCAGCGTCCGGGCCACCGTGCTGATCGAGACGATCACCGCCGCGTACGAAATGGACGAGATCCTGTACGAGTTGCGCGACCACGCCTCGGGGCTCAACGCGGGCCGCTGGGACTACCTCTTCTCGATCGTGAAGAACTTCCGCGACGGCGGCGCGCGTTTCGTGCTGCCGGACCGCAACGCGGTCACGATGACCGCGCCCTTCATGCGCGCGTACACCGAACTGCTGGTCCGCACCTGCCACAAGCGCGGGGCGCACGCGATCGGCGGCATGGCGGCCTTCATCCCGTCCCGCCGGGACGCCGAGGTCAACAAGGTCGCCTTCGAGAAGGTCAAGGCGGACAAGGACCGTGAGGCGGCCGACGGTTTCGACGGCTCCTGGGTCGCGCACCCCGACCTGGTGCCGATCGCCCGCGCCTCCTTCGACGCGGTCCTCGGCGACCGCCCGAACCAGAAGGACCGGCTGCGCGAGGACGTCCGGGTGACCGCGGCCGAACTCATCGACATCGCCTCGCTCGACGCCAGCCCCACCTACGAGGGGCTGCGCAACGCCGTCCAGGTCGGCATCCGCTACATCGAGGCGTGGCTGCGCGGCACGGGCGCTGTCGCGATCTTCAACCTGATGGAGGACGCGGCCACCGCGGAGATCTCCCGCTCGCAGATCTGGCAGTGGACCAACACCGGCATCGTCCTCGACAACGGCGAGAAGGCCACCCCGGAACTGGTCCGCCGGGTCGCCGCCGACGAGATCGCCGCGATCCGCACCGAGGTCGGCGAGGCCGCCTTCACGGCGGGCAAGTGGACCGAGGCGTACGACCTGCTGCTGCGCACCGCCCTGGACGCCGAGTACGTCGACTTCCTGACCCTGCCCGCCTACGAGCAGTTGGCGGACTGAGCCGGGCGCACCGCCCCGGACCGTCAGGTCGTGGTCCGGGGCGGTGCCGCCGTGCCCGGTGGGGGCACGGCCACCGGTCGGGGGCCGTCCCTCCCCGACCGGTCGTCGCGGTCAGCCGGTCAGGCCGGCGATCCTGGCCAGGCGGCGCGCCTGCGCGCGGGTGAGGCGGGCGATCGCGTCCTCGTCCACCCGGGTCAGCCGGCCCTGTTCCACCACGGGGCGGCCGTTGACCAGCGAGAGGGTGACCGGGGCCGCGGCGCCGAGGACCAGGGCGGCCACCGGGTCGGCGATCGACGCGTGGCCGAGGCCGTCCAGCTTCCACAGCACCAGGTCGGCGAGCTTGCCCGGCTCCAGCGAGCCGATCTCGGCGGCCCTGCCCAGGACTTCGGCGCCGCCGTAGGTGCCGAGCCGCAGCGCCTGCCGGGCGTTCAGCGCCTTCTCGCCGCCGCCGAGGCGGTTGATGAGCAGCGCGTTGCGCAACTCGGTGTGCAGCTCGCCGGATTCGTTGGACGCGGTGCCGTCCACGCCCAGGCCGACCGGGACGCCCGCGGCGAGCATGTCGGGGACCCGGGCGATGCCGGCCGCGAGCCGGGCGTTGGAGGACGGGCAGTGGGCGACGCCGGTGCCGGTGCGGGCGAAGGCGGCGATGTCGGAGTCGTTCATGTGGACGCAGTGCGCCATCCACACGTCGTCGCCGAGCCAGCCGGTGGACTCGAAGTAGTCGGTCGGCCCCATGCCGAACAGCTCGTGGCAGAACTTCTCCTCCTCCACCGTCTCGCTGCCGTGGGTGTGCAGGCGTACGCCCTTGCGGCGGGCCAGCACCGCGGCCTCGCGCAGCAGCCCGGTCGAGACCGAGAAGGGCGAGCAGGGCGCGGCGGCGATGTGCAGCATCGACCCGAAGGACGCGTCGTGGTGGGTGTCGATGGCGGCCTCGGTGGCCAGCAGCGCGTCCTCGGTGGTCTCCACGGCGAAGTCCGGCGGCAGCCCGCCGTCGCTCTTGCCGCGGTCCATCGAGCCGCGCGCGGCGGTGAAGCGCACCCCGGTCTCGGCGGCGGCCCTGATCTCGGCGCCGAGCAGGTCGCCGGTGCCGCGCGGGAAGACGTAGTGGTGGTCCATGGCGGTGGTGACGCCGCCGCGGGCCATCATCGCCAGCGACCCGGCGGCGCCCGCGTGGACGATGTCCTCGTCGATCCGCGCCCACACCGGGTACAGCTCGACCAGCCAGTCGAAGAGGTTGCTGTCCTGGGCGAGGCCCCGGGTGAGCCACTGGTAGAAGTGGTGGTGGGTGTTGACCAGGCCGGGGGTGGCCAGGTGCCCGGTGCCGTCGATCCGCCGGGTCACACCGGCCAGTCCCGCGGGGGCGGGTCCCGCGCCCACCGACTCGATGACGTTTCCCGCGACGACGATGTGCCCGGTGTCGTATTCGGTGCCGGCCGCGTCCACGGTGGCGACGGCGCAGTTCTCGATGACGACGCGCCCGGCGCCGGGCTCCGCACCCGTCCCGGTCGTCCCGGCGCCGGCTTCCGCACTGGTCTCGGTCATGGTGTCCGCGCCTCTCAGTCCGTCACCGGGATGCCGGCCTCGGCGCCGTCGCGCAGCACCGTGCCCTCGATCAGCCCGTAGGGGCGGTCGGCGGCCAGATAGACCTCGTTGTCGTTCTTCAGGCCGAAGGGCGCCAGGTCGGCGAGGAAGTGGTGCTTGTTCGGCAGCGACAGCCGCACCTCGTCGATCGCGGCGGTCCCCGTGCTGTTGTCGATGACCCGCGAGCCCATCGCGAACAGCGTCTGCTGGAGTGAGAGCGAGTACGTCTCGGCGAACGCGCCCAGCAGGTCGCCGCGCACCGCCGCGTACGACTCCTCCCAGTCCGGCACGTCCTTCTCGCCGCCGGTCCAGCCGAACCGCCAGCGGGCGTTGACCTCGGTGGCGAGGATCCGGTCGTGCGTCTCCTTGAGCGTGGTGTAGCCGTCCTTGGCGAAGCCCCAGAACTCGGAGTCGGTCGAGTTGAGCACCACCAGGCCGGCGAGACCGGAGATGACCTGCCAGCGCTCGCCGTCGAAGGCGACCTCGGTGGTGCGGGTCTCCTGGCCCTTGCGGACGAAGGAGTGCTCGCCGCGGTCCGCGCCGCCGGCCGGGATGCGCTCCCAGGCGTACTCCTCGATACGTATCCGCGCCCGGTGGATCGGCTGCCGGCTGGTCACGAAGTGCCGGGCCAGATGGATGCCGAAGGCCTCGGCGGAGTCGATGCCGTGTTCCTTGGCGAAGGCGAAGACGGTGTTCTTGGTGGTGTCGGTGGGCAGCACGTTCGCGTTCGACCCGGACAGGTGGACCTCGTCCATGTCGCCGGACAGCGCGACCGAGACGTTCAGGTCCTTGATGTGGTGGGTGTCGCCGTCGCGGGTGACGCGGACAACGCGGTTCTCCGCCTTGCCGTACTGGTTCTGGCCGAGCATCGTGGGCATGTCGCTAGCTCCCTCGGTATACGGAGTAGCCGAACGGGTTGAGCAGCAGCGGTACGTGGAAATGCTCGCCCGGGACGACGGCGAAGACCACCGCGACCTCGGGGAAGAAGGCTCCGCTGTCCCTTGGACCGTGGTCCGTGCGGGGGGCGTCCTGCTGGGCCTCGGCTGGATGGGCGTGACGTGCGAGGTACGGCGCCACCTCGAAGTGCAGCCGTACGTGGGTGGCGGCCTCCGGCAGCGCGGGCAGGTCCTTGCAGCGGCCGTCCGGGTCGGTCGCGGACGTGCCGTGCGGCTCCCACGGCGCGTCAGGGCCGGTGCGGACCGACAGCGTGACGGCCACTCCCCCGGCGGGGCGGCCCGCGCTGGTGTCCAGGATGTGGGTGGACACGGATGTCATGAGGGGTCCTCCTGCGCGGTCGCCGCGAGCCTGCCGAGCCTGATCCGGTTGATCTTTCCCAGTTCGGCGCGGACGATCTCGCGCTCGGTGTCCTCGTCATTGCCGAGCCGCGCTTCGAGCGCGGCCCTGATCCGCGCGCCGGTCGCCCCGGTGGCGCAGATCAGGAAGACATGGCCGTGGGCTTCCTGGTAGGCGAGGTTGAGCGCGAGCAGTTCGGCACGCTCCGACACCTCGACACCGCTCTGCTCACGGGCCGAGGCCGGGTCGCCCGGGGTGGGGCGGCCGATCGGCGGGTGCCCGGCCATCGCCTCGCGCAGGTCGGCGGCGGTCAGCGCCGCCATGGCCGTGTCGCTCGCCGCGAGCAGGTCGTCGAGCCGGTCGTACGGCCGCCGCGCGGCCACCGCCGCGCCCCACGCGACGCTGGCGCACACCTCGTGCAGCAGGGCGGCAGCGGCGGGGGCGGGGGCCGCGTTGAGCCGGGCAAGGCCCGGTGAGGCGCTGGAAGTCACACCCGCACGCTAGGAGCCGCCGCGCGTCAGCGTCAACAGTTTGTTGAAAACTTCTGGTTACGGCGCCGGCGGCCGTACGGCGTCACTGGCTGTCGCGGGCGGCGTTCTCCCTGTTCAGGTAGTTGTAGACGGTGAAGCGGCTGACGCCGAGCGCCGAGGCCACGATCTCCACACCGTGCCGCACCGAGAAGGCGCCGCGCTCCTCCAAAATCCGCACCACCTGCTGCTTCTCCTTTCGGCCCAGCTCAGGCAGCGGCCCGTGCCTGCGCCGCAGGTCGGCCAGCAGGTGGTCGAGCGAATCGGCCAGGTGGGGAAGCCGTACCGCGACGACCGGCGCGCCCTCCCAGCTGAGCACCACATCGTCGCCGCGCGCCTGCGCGGGCGCGACCAGCTCGCCGCCCATCGCGTCCACCAGCGGCTTGACCGCCTCGGCGAAGGGGTGCGCCAGCCCGTCCGCGGCGCTCATGCGCCGTCCTCCCCCAGCGCGCTGACCTGGAGTGAGACCCGGGTGGCGCCGGCCGCCAGAGTACGCCGCAGCAGCTCGCCGACCGCCGCGACGACCTCGTCGGCCGAGCCCTCGGCCGTATTGCCGAACGGCCCCACGTCCACCGCGTCCAGCATGCCGGCCTCCACGACCTCCCTGGCCACCACCGCGTGGCGGGGCGGCACGTCCAGGTCGAACGGCTCGGTCGTGAATTCCAGCCTCAGTCTCACCAGGGTCACCCTTCGGCGGCTGCGGGACGTGCGGTTCGCCGCCCGCCGCCCCCGCAGCGCCCGGGCGGCGGCGTCGCAGCCGACCCTATGCGACCTCGGCGGGCACCGTCAGGGCGGCCCGCGCCGCGGCCGTCATCGCCGCGATGCCGGTCTCCAGCGTCAGCCGCGGGTGCGGGGCGAACAGCGGCGAGTGGTTCGGCGGCAGCACGCCCATCCGGGCCGCCGCGTCCGCACCGGGGCCGCCGGCCGCCGCCCACTGCCGGGGTCCCGCGCCGCCGAGCATCCAGTAGCCGGTGCGGATGCCGGGCACGCCGTGCAGGTCGAGACCCGCGTCGCCGTACAGCGGGAAGTCCTCGGTGGCCATCGACGGCTGCCAGCGGGTGACCCGGTGCGGCCCGAAGGCGGCCTCGTGGGCGCGGCGGACGACCGCGGTCGCCCCGGGGTCCGGCACGGTGGGCCGGGAGCGCGACAGCACCCGGACGTCGGGCTCCGGCGGCGCGGGCAGGGGGGCGGCGGCTGCCTCGGCGCGGACGATACGGCGCACGGCCGCGACCGCCCGCTCCAGGCTCTCGTCGGTGAAGGCACGTACCGTCACTTCGAGCGTCGCCCGGTCGGCGATGACATTGCTGCCGCCCGGCGTGCCCGCCCTTATCGAGCCCACGGTGACCACCAACGGCTCCCCCGGGCCCGTCTCGCGGGACACGACGGTCTGCAGCCGCATCACCACGGCCGCGGCGGCGATCACCGGGTCCGCGGACAACTGCGGCGCCCCGGCGTGGCCGCCCCTGCCGTGCAGCACCACTTCGAGGGTCGCGCTGCCCGCGAGCAGCGGCCCCTCGGCGTGCGCGACCATGCCCGCGGGCAGCGGCACCACATGCTGGGCCAGCACATGGGACGGCACGGGGAAGCGCCGGTAGAGCCCGTCCGCGAGCATCGCCGCCGCCCCGCTCAGCGTCTCCTCCGCAGGCTGCCCGACGACCACCAGGGTGCCGCACCACGTGTCCGCCGTCCCGGCGAGCACGGCGGCGGCGCCGGACAGCGCGGCCAGGTGCGCGTCATGGCCGCAGGCGTGCATCACGGGCACGGGTGTGCCATCGGCTCCCGGCGCGGTGACCGTGCTCGCGTAGGGCAGGCCTGTCTCCTCGCGGACCGGGAGCGCGTCGAGTTCGGCGCGGATCATCACGACGGGACCGGGGCCGTTGCGCAGGACGCCGACCACGCCGTGGCCGCCGACACCGCGCTCGACATCGAGGCCCGCGCCGCCGAGGGCGGCGGCGAGACGGGCCGCGGTGCGCTCCTCGGCCCCCGACAGCTCCGGGTCGCGGTGGACGGCGACGTACAGCTCGGCGGCCCGCGCCAGTGCGTCGCCGGGCACGGGCGCCGGGGCCGGCGGGGGCGGGGCCACGGCGTCAGGGGCGGGTCCTGCCTGCGGGGTCATCGGGGGCTCCTGACGGGTCGGTGGCAGGCGGCGCCGGCAGCGGCGCGCGGCGGACGGACGCGAGCGCGGGCGCGCGCGTGCCAGCGGAGTGACAGCGGGCGGCAGGGTGATCGGTCAGTGGACGCGCGTAGAAAAGACTCAGCCGGTCCGTTCAGGGCCGCGTCCCCCGCCGAGAAAAGGGAGTCACCATGGCGATCATCAAGCAGGACACGCCGCTCGCGTCGCTGGCCCAGGAGATCCTGGAGCTCGAGTCCGAGACCTTCGAGATCACCGACTACTCGGACGCCAGCGAGGTCATGCTCGGCTCCTCGACGAGCTGCTCCAGCACCAGCACCTGCTCCAGCACCACCAGCACCACCAGCTGCACCGCCTGACGGCTGCTCCGCCGTCCGCCGCTCCGCGGCCCGCTGTGTGCGGGCCGCGGAGCGGTTGCGTTCGGGGCCGCCGCCTGCGGCTTCCGGTCGTGCGGCCGAAACCGGAAGGGGCACCGGACACCCGGTCCTCACGGGAAGGGGTGCGGCACCCGGCGCACCTCGGACTCGCGCAGGTCGTCGGGGCGCAGCCCCGCCCGCCGCTGCGCGGTGCGCAGCCGCGGCATGGTCAGCGCCCGCTGCCGCGCCCACCCGAAGTCGATCGGCAGCAGGCCCGGCGCGATCGTGCACACCGTCCGCAGCCCCATCCTGCGCTGCTCGGGCGCCGTCTGGTCGACCACGATCACGTCGCAGCCCGCCCGGGCCAATTCCGCGGTGCACCACCGCAGGTCCTCGCGCAGGTCGAGGCCGCGCGGCCGCCGGTCCTCCCACTCGGCGTAGACCTCGGCCGGCGGGCGCACGGCGGTGGGCTCCAGATAGCTGCCGACGTAACGGGTCATCCGGGGCAGGCCGAAGAGCGCCGCGTGGTCCGGCAGCCTCCGTACCAGCCCGAAGTCCTCGGCCATCGCGGCCAGTTCGGCGGGGCGCTCGGTCACCTGGCGTGGCAGGTGCGGCAGATAGGTGAGGATCTCCGACACCGCCGCCTCCACCGCGGTCTCCGGGTCGAAGGCGGCGCCCGCGGCGAAGGCCAGCGTGCCGGGGCCGCCGTCCTTGCGCACGGCGAGGCCGGTGACGACGGGGACGGCCAGGTCGATGCGGTTGTCGAAGGCGTGCACGTCGTAACCGCACAGCGCGGCCCGGTCGGTCATGGCGCGCAGCACCGGGCTGCGGCAGGCGCCGAGGTCGATCTCGGTGAGCCGGGCGTCGCCGTACCAGGCGAGCAGGAAGGCGTCCCGCTCGATCAGCTCCAGCAGGCCGAACAGCACCGCCTCCTCCAGGCAGCTGCCGGTCGCGCAGCCGTTGGAGCACTCGAAGACGAAGTGGTCGGCGGCCGTGCCCGCGCTGTAGTACACCAGCCGGGCGGGCACCAGCACCGGGCGGTTGTCGCGCAGCGACCAGCCGTGTACCCAGGGGATCGGCCGCGACGGGTCGAAGGGCGCGATCATCGGGTCGTCGCGGTAGGCCTCCGGCGCGTACAGGCCGCAGTCGCGCGGGTCGAGGGCCGCCTCGCCGAGGTTGTCGTACGAGTCGGTGACGATGCCGCCGGCGTCCCTGCGGTGGGTGCCCGCGTAGCGTTCGAGGCCTTCGAGGAAGGCCAGGTCGCGGCTGGCGGCGAAGGAGTGGGACTGGCCGCTCCAGGTCACATCGGTCAGACCCGCGTAGCCCCGCATGAAGACGCTGCCCGCGACCGGCGCGGTCGTCGGCGAGGTGACATCGCTCCAGGTGCCCGCGCCGAGCACCCCGCACACCGGGTTCGCGAGCGCGGCAGCGGGCAGGTCGTACCCGCCGGGCGAGCGCAGCCGGTAGCGGTCGGCGGCGGGCTTCGGCCGGGACACCGGAAAGGCCTCGGGCTGCGCCGCCTGCGGGGTGTGGGGGGCGTGCGGGCAGAGCGGGTCGGCGAGCAGCGGCACCGTGCTGACCAGGCCGGTCTCCAGATCGAGCCGGGTGACCTGCGGCAGCCCGGCACTGTCCGGGGCCCGGGTACGGCCGGTGCGCGTACGGTCCGCGCCCCCGCCGGCATCCGTACGGCCCGCGGCCCGGCCGCCATCGACACCGCCTGCCGCCAGGCGGCACAGGGCCCACACCGCGTCGGCCGTGTAGTCCGGGAGCACCGGCCAGCGGCCCGCCGCGGTGCTGGCGAGGCCGGTCTCCAGAGCGTCGCGTTCGGTACGGGTGCGCAGCCGCTGCCAGCGGATGGCCAGGCAGCAGCCGCAGGCCGCGGTGGCGGCGGACCCGCCCCAGGGGCCGATCAGCACGGCGTCCGCGGTGAGGTGGACGGTGGCCGCCGCGCGCGCCGCGGCGGCCTGCGGGCTCTCCCGGCGCAGCACGTCGGCGCCGCCGATGACCGCGACCCGGGGCGCGGGGGCGCCCTCGCGGGCGGCCCGCCCGGCGAGCCTGCGCTCCAGGTCGAGGCCCGCCGACTCCAGCGGCAGCGGTCCCGGCGCGGGGGCGGGGACGGGGCGTACGGCGGTGTCGGTCGTCATGTCCGGTTGCTCCAGCGGAAGATGCGGGCGGCGATCAGCCCGAAGACGACGGTGAAGGCGGCCAGGCCGCCGCAGTCGAGGGCCAGCGAGCCGACGGTGGCGCGGCCGGCCAGGACGTCGGTCAGGCCGTCGTCGAGGTAGCGCAGCGGCAGCACCCACGACGCGGTCCGTATCCAGCCGGGCAGCAGGTCGGCCGGGTAGAAGGAGCCGGACAGGAAGGCCATCGGCACCATCACGCAGTTGGCGATGGCGGCGACCGCCTCGGGGGTGTCGGCGAGGCTGCCCACGACCAGGCCCATCGCCAGGAAGGCCGCCACGCCGAACACCAGCAGCGGCAGCGCCAGCGGCCAGCTGCCGTCCAGGTGCAGCCCGAAGAAGGGCAGCAGCGCGACCGCGGTGAAGAGCACCGCCTGCGACAGGCCGACCACGACGGCGACCACGAACCGCGAGCCGAGCACGGTCGGCAGCGGGGTCGGGGTGCGCCAGATCAGCCGCAGGATGTCGTCGCGGCGCCAGTGCATCAGCGCGAAGGCCGGGCCGAACAGCGCCGCGTTGCCGACGCCCCACGACAGCACGCCGGGCGCCACGTAGTTGATGTACGGCAGGCCGCCGTCGACGGACTGGCCGCGGAAGAGCAGCCCGAAGACGACCAGGAAGACCAGCGGGAAGGCGAAGGTGAAGAAGACGGTGGTGCGGTCGCGCACGGACGCCAGGAAGGTGGCCCTGGTGAGGGTGGCGTAGGCGCTCGGGACAGCGCGCGTGGCGCTGGTGGTGGTGGTCATCGGCCGTGCTCCGTTCCGACCGCCGGCGCACCGGCCCTGTCCTGCGCGGCGGGCGGCGGGGAGGCCGTCAGCCGCAGATACGCGTCCTCCAGCGTCGCCGTCCTGGTCTGGATCGCGTCCATGTCGACCAGCGCGCCCAGTTCGATCAGCACCCGGTTGGCGTGCCGGGTCTCGATGACGACCTCGCCGCCCTCCAGCAGCACCCGCTCCGCGCCCTCGACGGCCCGGGCCTGCTCGACGGTGATCCGGTCGGCGGGCACCAGCAGCCGGGCGGGCGCCGCCATCGACCTGATCAGCGCGCCCGGGCTGTCCAGGGCCACCACCCGGCCGCCGGCGATGATGGCGACCCGGTCGCACAGCGCCTCGGCCTCGTCCAGGTAGTGGGTGGTGTAGACGATGGTGCGGCCCTCGCCGCGCAGGTCCCGCAGGACCGACCACAGCGACCTGCGGGCCTCGGGGTCGAGCGCGGCGGTCGGCTCGTCGAGGAAGATCAGGTCGGGCTGGTGCACCAGCGCGGTGGCCAGCGCCAGCCGCTGCCGCTGGCCGCCGGACAGGTCGTCCACCCGGCTGCGCTCCTTGTCGGAGAGGCCGACCAGGTCGAGCGCGTAGCGGGCGGCGGCGCGGTCGGCGCCCTGGAGCGCGGCGACGGTCTCCAGGTGCTCCCACGCGGTGAGCCGGGTGAAGAAGGCCGAGGTCTGGGTCTGTACGCCGATCCTGCGCAGCAGCGCGGTGTTGCGCGGCCAGGGGCTGAGGCCGAACACGCTGACCGTGCCGGAGTCCGCCTTGCGCATGCCCTCGACGATCTCGACCAGGGTGGTCTTGCCCGCCCCGTTGGGGCCGAGCACACCGAAGAACTCGCCCTGCCCGACGGTCAGCGACACGTTGTCGAGCGCGTGCACCTCGCCGTAGCGCTTGCTGACGCCGTCGAGCACGATGGCGGTCCCCGCCGGACGGGGTTGTGCTGTCATGTCGCCCTTCTCCCGCTGCTGTGGTGAGGTGCCCGGCTGCCGTACGGCCGGGGTGGTTCGCGGCGCCTGCCGCTCGTGGGTGTCCGCCGCGGGCGCGCCCTGGGCGGTTCCCGGTACGGTCTGCGCCGTCTTGCGCGCGGCCGCGCGCTCGCGCAGGGCCGCGGCGCGCAGGCCGAGCAGCCGCAGGACCAGGGCCGCGGCGATCAGGGCCAGCGGCAGGTAGCAGGTCCAGGAGTCGTAGCGGGCGGGCAGCGCGGCCCGGCACAGCAGGCCGGCGCCGGCCAGTACCGCCGCGGCCAGCAGCGCGCAGCAGAGGGCGAATCCGCCGTAGACGGCGCGCAGCCTGCCGGGGTAGCGGCGCAGCCGGGTACGGGCGCCGTCCGGGGTGCGGCGCAGCGAGCCGGCCGCCACCGCGAGGAAGGTGCGGCTCTCGGTGGCCAGCCGCAGGGTGCCCAGCCCGTAGCCGAGGATCTTGTAGCCGTCGAGCGGCGGCAGCGGCACCAGGTTGAGCAGTGCCATGGCGGTGCCGAGCAGCAGCAGGCCGCCGAGCGCGGGCAGCGCCTGCGCGGAGTCCGGCAGCAGCGCCCACACCGGCCAGAAGGGCAGCAGGAAGAGCAGGTTCATCACCGCGCCCGCCACGGCCACGGCCACCTGCCTGCCGCGCCGGTCGAGGAACTGCACGTCCTCGACCTCGCAGTAGAGATACGTCATCACGCCCCAGAAGCGCTGCAGGCCGATCTCGCCGACCCGCAGCCCGTACGCCCGCGCGACCAGGCCGTGGGCCAGTTCGTGCAGGCCGAGGCTGACCCACAGCACGCAGCCGACGGCGGCGAGGGTGACCGGCTGGTGGTACAGCCGCTGCGTCTGGCCGGCCAGTTCGCCGAGCTTCACGGCCACCGCGACCGGCACCGCGGCGGCCAGCACCAGCAGCGGGACCAGGACGCCTGGCCGGCGCGCGAAGGCGGTGGCGCCGTGCAGCCGGTCCATGAGCGCGGGCGCGTCGGCGACCATCCGGGTCCTGCCGCTCATCAGGCGCGGCTTCCCGGCCGGCCGGTCGACGGCGGCGGGGGCGGCGGCGGCGGTGACCGGGCGCCCGCCGTCGAGCAGTTGGCGGGTGGAGAGCAGCCGCAGCATCTGCTGCCATTGCGCGTCGCCGAGCCGGGCTCCGAAGTGGCCCGCGTATTCCGCGCCGATCTCGGCGAGCGAGCGGCTGCCGTCGAGCCGGGCGATGATGAAGGCCTCCTTGGCGCCGACCTCCATCCGCACCCCGGTGACCGGGTCCCTGAGCAGGTGGACCACGGCGGGGCCGCGCGTCAGGGCGGGGCCGACGAGGATGCCGGGCCGCAGCGCGGGCCGCAGGTCGAGCAGGCCGCCGGTGGTCATGGCGCCGCCGTGGGGCGGGGCTCGCGCAGCGCGCGGGCCAGCACGTACGACAGGAAGGCCTCGTCGCGGACGGTGACCGACAGCCGGTTGTTGGTCATATGCATGTACGGCGACAGCAGCATCGGCAGCGCCTGGTCGGGGTCGGTGACCGGCAGGTCGCGGGTGCCGTCCCAGGACCGGAAGACCAGGTCGCCGCCGCGGGCCAGCGCCACGACCCGTTCGCGCAGGTCGAGGCAGTGCTCCGCCCAGCCGCCGAGGAAGCTCGGCAGCCGTTCGGGGGCGGGCTCGGCGACGGCCGCGCGGATCTGCTGGAAGCGGGCGGGCAGCGCGTCCATGGTGCCGTAGGCGCGGTCGTAGCCGTCCTGGGCGGTGTAATTGGTGGTGGAGAAGGCCGAGTTCCAGAAGTCGTGGTAGCGGTCGAGGAATTCCAGCAGCGCGGCCTCCTCCCGCAGCAGGCAGCCCGACATGGTCATCATCAACTGGGCGGACACGCCGAGCAGTACGGTCCGCAGGTGCAGGTTCATGGTGCCGAGCGCGCCGGAGACCAGCTCGCTGGAGCGCTGGAAGTGCCACTCGGCCAGCTCGACCCCGGCGGGACCGCCGTATTTGCCGTACTCGGGCTCGTAGGGCTCGGGGCTGAAGGTGTTGTTGGGCCGCAGCTTCATGTGGCCGTCCTCGTCGACCAGGCCGTTGCGCTCGCCGCCGGGGAACTCCAGCTCGAACAGGGTGTTGTAGAGGTCCGCGAGAAAGCCGCCCTTGACCTCGTAGAGCGCGGGGCGCTCGCGCAGGAAGGCCTCGATCGCACGGCCGGCGCGCGCCGCGACCTCGGCGGACGCGGCCGGTGAGGAGGGGCGCAGCCGCAGCCGGATGTGCGGGCCCTCAAGCCAGTAGTTGATGAAGAACCAGCCGCTGAGCAGGCCTTCGCCGGTGAGTTCCGCGACCAGCGGGCGGACGCAGCGCAGCAGGAAGGGGCGGGGGCTGGCGGCGTAGAAGACGTGGAAGGCCTGCCAGTCGCCGCGGGTCCCGGCGTCGGGGGCGTCGGCGGCGGGTGCGGTGGCGGTGGCCGCCTCTGGGGTGGTCATACGGCGCTGTCCTGCCTTCCTGGCCGGGCCGCGGCGGCGGGGGCCGCCGCGCGGGGGACGATTTCCACGGCCAGCTCGGCGACGTGGTGGCCGCGCGGGGAGCGCACATGCAGCTCGTCCTCGCCCGGCAGCATCTCCTCGAAGACCGTCCTGGTCCGGCCGCCGCCGGTCAGCGCGTCGAGGGCGATCAGCGACAGCGGGCTGTCGAAGTCGACGTATTGGGGCTTGGACCCGCCGAAGACCGCGCCGAAACCGCCCGCGCCGTCCTCGCGCTGCTCGTGCAGGGTGGCGAACACCCGGTCGGGCAGCCCGTGGTCGCGGCGCCAGCGCTGCCAGCGCAGGTAGAAGCCGGCGTCGTCCATGCCGGGTTCGCGCACCGGCAGGGCGCCCGGCGCGGCCGTCCAGGACCTGCGGTGCAGCACCAGGCTGCGGTAGCGGACCCGGGGCCTGGCGGTGACCCCGTCCTGCCCGGGCGCCTCGGGGACGCCGCGCCACACGTCGAAGGACGCGCGGGAGGTCGGCGAGAGCAGCAGCAGCGTACGCGGCACCTCGGGCAGCACCATCGGCACCAGATAGCCCAGGTAGAGCGGTACGACCTCGCGGTCCAGCCGGCGGGAGCGCAGCACCAGCCGGTCGGCGTCCTCGTCGTGCTCGGCGTAGAGGTCGTCCAGGTCGATCCTGGCCTCGGCGGGGGCGGTGCTGCTCTCGCCGGGGCAGACGATCTCGTAGTCGGTGAGCCGGCCGTGCAGGTTGAGGTTGGTGGTGGCGGAGCCCGCGGTGATCTCGGCGAAGACCGCGCCGGGCGGCTGCCAGCCGCGCAGCGTCTCGCGCAGCCGCCCGGTCAGGCCGCCGTCCTGCCCTCCCCCGTCCTGCCCTGCTTCGTCCTGCCATGCGCCGTCCGCGTGCCGGCCCTCGTCGAAGCAGTGCGTGAAGCGGGTGAAGGGGAAGGACAGGCCGCCGTAGGAGTTGTTGAGCACCACCAGCGGGTCGCCGGTGCGGCGGGCGAGCTGGAGGAAGTGGCTGTGCGGGGCGAAGGAGGTGCCGAGCGGGGCGAGTTCGCCGGTGACCGCGGCGACCGTGTCCTCGCCGAGCCGCAGTTCCCCGCCGCCGTCGGGGTGCGCGGCCCAGCTCTCGCGCATCCGCCGGGTGAATTCGGCGCGGGCGGCGTCGAGGGCGGTGACCTCCGGCATGCCGAGCCAGTTCTCCTCGGGCGCGGGGCTGCCGTCGGCCGCGAAGGGCGACTTGAGCGAGGTGAACTGCAGGTACTGCGTGAAGATGTCCTCGTGGAAGTCGTGGACGAGCCGCAGCAGGTCCTCGCAGCGTCCGCCGCGCCCGTAGCGGGCCAGGAAGAAGCCCTTGAGGGTGAGCCGCTGCGGCAGTGCCACGTCGAAGGCGGGCATCATGCCGGTGAGCGCGTGCAGCGGGGCCGCCGCCAGCTCCGTCCACTCGGCCAGGTCGGCCGCGACCGGCTCCTCGCGGACGTCCTCGTAGAGCAGTGTCTGCGGCAGCGACGGGTCGGCCGCGCCGAGGTCGCCCTGGAGCGCGAGCAGGTCGCGGCGCAGCCGGGCCAGCAGCGCGCGGCGGGTGGCGACATCGGCGTCGCGGTAGCGGTCGACGCATGCGGCGGGGCCTTCGAGGCGGTCCGCGACGTCGTCGGCCCAGCGGCGGTCCAGGGCGCGCAGGGCGCCGCGGAAGGACCGCAGCGGGTCGGCGGTGTGGACGTCGGTGGCAAGCCCTGTCATCTGCAGGATGCCCAGGTCGAGCAGGGTGGCGGCATAGTGGGCGGCCTGCTCGCCGGTGGCCGCGGTCTCGGTGGTGAGCCAGCTCGTCAACTCGGCGTAGCGCAGTCGGCGCCGCTCGCGGAAGAGCGCCGTCATCCGTTCCAGGGTGCCGCTGTTGCGGAGGAAGAACAGCCGGTCGTGGGCCGCGTCGAAGCTCACCGCGGCACTGTCGTCACCCGCGGTGACCGAGCGGCGGACGTAGCGGATGCGGTCCTCGTCCAGCTCCCACCCGGCCGACAGGGTGACCGGCAGGTCGTCGCGGCGGGCGCTGTCGGCGGCGATCAGTTCGGCGAGCCTGGCCAGGACCACGACATTGAGCCGCGGGTGGCTGGTCCAGCCCCCGCCGGTGCGCACCTCGGGTCCGGTGTCGCCGAAGGTGCCCTCGGCGACGGCGGTGAAGGTGCTGAACGGGCTGGTCTTGCAGGCGGTGCGGTAGAGGTATGCCAGCAGCGAGCGCTCCTTCTTCCTGGTCCGCTTGTCCGGTACGGGCGCCCGGTCGGCGATGAAGGCGTCGAGCTGCCCGTCGAGGGTCGGCGAGGCCAGCGCGAGGGCGAGCCGCAGCCGGTCCTCGGCGGCGAGCCCGCGCAGCTCGGCCCGGCTCGCGGCGAGTTCGCGGTCGAGCAACGGGCCGCCCGCGCCCAGCAGTTCCTCCAGCCGCAGCCGGGCGTCGAGCCAGCCGGCGAGCAGGTCGCCGGTGCCGCCGCCGAGCCCGGCGGCGAGCCGGCGGACGGCGTCGGGGTCGCGGGGCAGCCGGTCGTTGAAGACCTGGCGGCGCAGCGCGAGCACCGCGCGGCGGTCCGCCTCGTCCTCGGTGGCCTTGACCAGCACGGTCAGCGGGTCGCTCAGCTCAGCCCCGATCGAGGCGAGTCGCTGCTCGGCTGCCAGCACCTGGTCGGCCCAGCGCCGGGCGCCGGGGCTGCGCAGCCGGTGCACGGCCTCCACCGGCAGCCCCGCCACCCGCAGCATGAAGCGGCGGTGCAGCAGCCAGCTCCGCGGGCTGTCCCCCGTGTCCGGCGCGGCGGCGTTGACACTCATGCCGCTCCTTTCTGTCCTTGGATCCGTGCGTGCATCGGGTGTTCGCGGCGGCCCGGGGCGGGCCGGGCGCTCAGGCGAGGTCGTAGCGGAAGTCGGCGGGGCGGGGCCGCTCGTGGCCGATCATCATGATCAGCAGCGGCACCTCGCCGGTCGCGTCGAGGTCCAGCTCCTCGGTGAAGGAGATCGCGTCGAAGCCGAGCGCGACCCCGCAGGACAGGCCTGCGGCGGCCGAGGCGGTGTAGACGGCCTGCGATATGCCGCCGATCACCGCGTTGACCAGGCGGTATCCCCGGCCGCCCACGGCGTCGAGCACGGCGGTCGTACGGGCCACGGGCACGATGACGGCCGCCGCCTGCTCCAGGTTGTAGTTGGCCAGGAAGTAGTTGCGCTGGAGGAATTCCCCCGGCGCGCCCGCCGTGACCAGCCGCAGCGAGCCGTCCGTACGGTCGTGCAGGTAGCTGCCCGGCTCGACGCCCGCCACGTGGTTGACGAAGACGTAGGCCCGGCTGAGCGGCCCGGCACCCGGTGTCTCGGTGTCGCTGTCGAGAGTGCCCGCCGCGTCGACGGCGGCCAGGACGGTCGCCAGCGCGTCCGCCGCCAGCGGTGCCGTCGCCTGGAAGCGGCCGAAGCTGCTGCGCCTGGCCCGCAGCGCGGTGCTCACCGGGGTGTCGAGCGCCCGTGGCGCGGGCAGCGCGGTCCGCTCGCCGCCCTCGGGCACCGGCAGCGCGAGCGCGCCGTCCAGCGCCCCGGCGGGCGGCCGGTCCGCGGCGCCGTCGAGCGTCGCGGCGTGCATGCGGCGTACGGTCTCGAAGGTCATGGTCGTCCGGGACCGCTCCTGGTCGGCGTACCGGACGCTGGGCGGTACGGGCGCGGGCGCGGCGGCGGGCGCGGGCGGTGGGGTCCGGCCGCGGTCCCAGCTGAGCGGGACCACCGCGAAGACGCCCTCCTCGTCCTCGTCGAGCCCCAGCAGCCTGCCGAGCCTGGCCTCGTCGAACCACAGGGCCGGGCCGATGTGCAGCCCGCGCGCCCTGGCCCAGATCCGCCAGGTCTGGAGCAGGGCGCCGGTGTCCATCGTCACGACGTGGTAGCTGAAGCTGTTGTATTTGAAGGCGTTCTGCCAGAAGCGCACGCCGAGGACCAGGAACTGGTCGTGGTCCGCGAATCCGTCGCCCGCCGCCGCGCGGACCTCGGCGGTGACGTCGCCGGCGAGCAGCCGCCGCAGGTCGTGGTGGGGCGTGGAGTAGTAGTACACGCCCGGGGTGAGCGGGCCCGAGGGGCCGGCCACCCAGTGCACGCCGACCGGGTAGAGGCCGCCGCCCGACGCGCTGCCGCGCGACCAGTTGGCCTGGGTGTACATCGGCAGTGTGCCGAGGTCGGAGTTGGCCTGGACGGCGAGCCTGCGGCCGATTAGTCCGTAGGACTCCTGGAGCATCCCGGCGAGCAGCGGCAGCGTGAAGACGCCGGTTCCGGGCGGCCCGAACAGGCCGCGCTGCACGGTGGCTTCGTCGCCCGCGGCACCGCGGGGGGCCGGCGGCAGCGGGAAGGACTCGGCGCCGGGGAAGTGCTTGCCCTTGCGCGGCCGGTCGGCCCAGTCGGGCACGAAGTCGGCCGGTTCCATGGGATACCTGCCCCGCCGGACGATGGCGGTCGCGTACTCATGGGCGAATCCCACGGGCGTTTCCTCTCTGTGCGGGCTCGGCGCTGTGCGGGTGCGGCGGGGCTGTCGGCGGTGCTGTGCGGGTGCGGCGGTGCTTCGAGGCTCGGCGGGGCTCTGGGCGGCCCCGCGGCTCGGACGTGCGGCCGCGTGCCGCTCAAGGGAACGGGTGCGGGGCCTGGTTGAGGTCGGCGGCGGCCAGGTCGTGGTCGTACAGGCCCGCTTCACGCAGTGCGGTGCGGGTCCTGGGCAGGTGGCGGGCGCGCTGCCGGCGCCAGCCGAAGTCGATGGGCAGCAGCCCCGGCACGATCACCCCGGCGGTGTGGAAGCCGAGTTCGCGCTGCTCGGGCATGGTCTGGTCGACGACGACGACGTCGAAGCCGGCCTTCGCGACCGCCGCGACGCAGGCCGCGACGTCGTCGCCGAGGTCGTCACCGGGCGGCAGCACCCCGGGTCCTGTCGCCGGGAGGTCGGCCAGCGCGACGGCGGGGCGGTCGCCGCGCAGCAGGAAGTCGGCGTGCACGGCCATGTCGGGCAGGCCGTAGAGCAGCGGGTGGTCGTGCAGCACCTGGACCCGGTCGAAGTCGGCGGCCAGGGCGCGCAGCCGGGCCTCGTCGCGGGCGGTCCTGCGGCGCAGGTTGACCGCGTCGGTGGCGATCTCGCACAGCCCGGCCGAGAGCGCCGCCTCCGGGTCGAGCCCGGCACCTGCCCCGAAGCACAGCCGGCCGAGGCCGCCGTCGGTCCGCTCGGCCACCGCGGTGACCACGGGGACCGGGAAGGTGATCCGGGTGTCGAAGAAGCGGGCGCGGTAGCCGTACATCGCGAGCCGGTCGATCATCGCGCGGGTCTGCGCGCTGCGGGTCCCGGTGACGTCGATCTCGGGCAGCGGCGCCCTGCCGTACCAGGCGAGCAGGAAGGCGTCGCGCTCGACGACCTCCATCAGGCCGTAGTAGACGGCCTCGGCCAGACTGCCGCCGGACGCGCAGCCGTTGGAGCTCTCCTGCACGAACCGGTGCTCGAGTCCGCCGGGCGCGTGGTAGTAGGCCAGGATCTCCGGTACGAGCAGCGGCTGCTGGTCGCGCAGCGACCAGCCCCACACCCAGGGGATCGGCCGGCCCGGGTCGAAGGGCCGCACACCGGGCTCGGCCCGGTGGAAGTCGTCGGAGTACAGCCCGCAGGCGCGCGGGTCGAGCACCGGCTCGCCGCCGGCGAGTTCGTCGTACGCGGCCGTCACGGCGGTGCGCTTGCCGCGCGGGCGCATGCCGGCGAAGCGCTCAAGGCCTTCGAGCAGCCCGACGCGCTCGCTGGAGCGGTAGCGCGGGGTGTGCCCGCCCCAGAAGCACTCCCGCAGGTAGTCGCCGGAGCGCAGCAGGAACGACCCGACGGTCGAGGACGTGGACGCCGAGATCAGGTCCGGCACGACGGACGGCCCGAGCATGCCGGCCGCCGGGTTGACGAACGCCTCGAAGGGCACGTCGTAGTCGTCGGCGGGCCGCAGCCGGAAGACCTCGGGCGCGGGTTTCGGGGCGGGCGCGAAGTCGATCCGCGCGCCGTCCGCGGTGTCGGCGGGCCGTACCCCGCAGCGCGGGCACTCGGCGTCCGGTACGAAGGCGAAGCGGGTCACGCGCAGCGTCTCGGCGTCCACCAGGAAGGAGTACGGCAGCCGTCCGTCGCCGCCGGGCCGTGCCCGGTGGGCCGCGATCAGCGCGGCGACGGCGTCCACCCCGAACGCCGGGTCGCCCGCGCCCGGCCCCGCCGCCCGCGTCCCGGCCCCCGTCTCCAGCGCCTCCCGCAGCGCCCGCGACCGCACGCCTTGCCAGCGGCGCGCCAGGCACCGGGGGCAGCCGGCGGCGCCGTCGGGGGCGAACGGCCCGACGAGGACGAGGTGCCCGTAGCGGTAGACCCCGACCGTGCCGTGCGGCATGTCCTCGCCGTCAACGACGGCCAGTTCGTCCCGCACACCGAGCGCTCCGACGACGACGTCACCGGCGCTGCCGCCGGTGAGCCCGCGCAGGCTCACGGCGAGCCGCTCGGCCAGCCGGGCGCAGGCCTCCCCGAGCGGCCCGTGGAATCCGGCGGGGCGCGCGGCGGCGTCCACCGGGGGGGCGGTGGTCACTGGCCGGCCTCGGGGGTGGTGAGCAGGACGCGGGCGGTGTGGATGCGGCCCGCGGCCAGGTCGGGGGTGTGGGCCGGGGCCGTCAGGGCGTCGCGGCCGGCCGCGCGCAGAGCCGCGGCGACCGCTGGCCAGTCGGTGTCCGCGGCGGCGGGTGCCTCGCCGGCCGGTACGAGGGCGGACGGGTCGAGGTCGGCCAGGAGGGCGTCGCCGAGGTCGGGTTCGCCGCCGGTCTGCACGGCGCCGAGCAGGTCCCGTACCGCGGTGAGCACGGCGTCGCGGCGGCGCAGGCCCGCGGCGACGGCCCAGCACGGCCGGCCCGTCGCCGGGTCGGCGGCCCTGGCCAGGACGACCGGCAGGGCGCGCTCCCCCGGGCCGCCGGCCAGGTCCAGGATCTCCAGCTCCGCGCCGAGCCCCGCGGCCGAGCGCAGCAGGAACGTGATCTCGGCGTCGTCGCCGTCCAGCGCGGCCGGCGCGATGCGGGCGACGGCGGCCGAGCCGCCGAGCGCCCGGCGCAGCGCGTCGTGGGCGAGCGCGGTCCGCAGGCCGCGGGCCACCGCGGCGGCCGGGGTCGTACCCGCTCCGGTGCCCGCCGAGGTCGGCTCGACGACGCGGCCCTGGTTGTCGGCGCCGAACGGCCGCAGCGCCGCCGCGGGCACCAGCAGCGTCTCGCCGCTCAGCAGCGACGTCACCGGGCACCAGCGCGGGATCAGCGCGGCCGGTGTGCCGAGCCCCGACGCGATACTCAGTTCCGCCGGTCCGACCGTCCGCCACTTCCCGCGGGCCGCCTCCAGCTCCGCCCCGCACAGCGCCTGCTGGACCGGCACCACGCGCTCGGCGTAGACCTCGGAGGCGCGCAGCAGCGCCCGCAGCCGCGCCCCGGCCACATGGTGGACGTCGAAGGCGGTGATCTCGCGCCGCACCCGGTGCCCGGTGCCGAGCACCACCGTGCTGACCTTGAGCGGCGTCTGCACCCAGTCCTCGTCGGCGTACGCGGCGAAGACCCCGGTCTGCGCCTGCACCAGCGCCGACCGCCCGGAGATCTCGGCGAGCGCGGCCTGAGCGGCGTCCTCCTCCCCGGCGCCGTCCCCGACAGGCCCGCCGAGCGGCGAGACGGCGCCCGCCACCGGCTCGCCGGCCTGTCCGAGGGGCGGCAGGTCGGCCAGCAGCACGGCCGGCTCCGGCGTCTCCGGGGCGGTGGCGCAGTGCGGGCAGCGCGGGTGCGGCAGCAGCGGCTCGGCCGTGGTGTCGAGGGAGTCGGTGTGCTGGATGAGCAGCTGGTTCTCGGTCTCCGCGGGCAGCACACCGGTCGTGCGGCGGAAGACCTCGTAACCGAGGAGGTTGCCGATCATCGCCGCGAGCGGGCCGCCGACCGCGGGGGCGGCCGGGTCGCGCGGGCCGCCGGGGGCCATCGCGCTCCACACGTCGGCGGCGGCGCCCGCCTCGCCGTTCGTCCCGAGCCGCAGCGCCGCGCAGGTCCAGCAGCCCGCGGCGCCACGGGACATGAGCGGGCCGATCACCACGGAGTCGCCGAAGGGCCAGGCGGGCAGCAGCAGCCGCCCGGCCGGTATGCCGGCGTCGAGCAGCGCGGCGAGCCGCCGGGGGGCGTGGGCGCCGGTGACCAGCACCATGTCGTAGCCGTCGAGGTCGTCCCAGCCGTACGCTGCCTGGTCGGCGCCCGCGGTGGCCTCCAGCAGGGCGACCTCGGCCGGGCAGCCCGCGTCCCGCAGCGCCGCCGCCTCGTCGGTGACGTCGGCGAAGCCGTTGCCCGGGCGGTCGATGGAGTGCGGTACGGCGACGGCCGCGCAGCCGTTGCGTATCAGGCTCAGCGCGGCCCAGCGCGCCACCGCGTCGTCGCCGACGACGGCGACCCGGGTCTGCCGGAAGCGCTGGAAGCGGGCGACGGAGCCGTCGGTGTAGTGGTCGATGTAGTCGACCTGCGCGGCGAAGCGCTCGGCCACCGCGGCGTCGAGCGGCTCGGTTTCGGCGTCCACGGGAGCGGCGTCCCGGGCGAAACCACGCGCGTAGAGCGTACCGACCAGTCGGACGACCATCTCGCGCTGCCGCTCGCCGAGCCCCTCACAGAGCTCGGCGACCGTGTGATCGCCGGTCAGATGCGGGACCATGAGCGTCGCGAAGCGGTAGGCGGACGGCATGACGACGCTGAAACCGCCGCGCGCGTTGTGGAAGTGCACGCCGGTGGGCGTCTGGGTGTAGAGCACGTCCCGGCGGATCCGCGGCCGGGTGCCTGCGAGTTCGTCGTAAGTGGACACCATGTCAGTCACGCCTCCGTGGGGTGCAGTCCTGCGGCACCTGGCCGCTGCGGTTCTGTGGTGGTGTGTCCGGTACGGGCCGGCGCGGACGCGGACAGGGAAGCCGGCGGCGCCAGTGCCGCGGCCGGGGCGCTGGCGCCGCCGGCCGCCGCGGCACGGGTGAACACCCGCAGGAGTTCATGCACCCGGTACAGCCCGCGCGGACCCTCTTCGAGCAGGCCCGCGCCGACCAGGCTGTCCAGCACGCGTCCGCCGTCCACGGGTTCGCCGACCGCCGGGTCGGCGCCGTGCGCGGGCGCGGCGGCGGGCGGCGGTGACTGCCGGCGCGGCGGCCTGGTCTCCTGGCCGCTGTGCGACTCGCCGCGCAGAATGGCCAGTTCGAGCCGTTGCAGGGCGGATCCCGGGTCGACGCCGAGCACATGCGCGAGGTGCGTCTTGAGCCGCCGGTATTCGGCCAGCGCCTCGGCCCGGCGGCCGGTCCGGTCGAGCGCTTCCATCAACTGCTCGGTGAAGCGCTCGTGCAGCGGGTAGGCGCGGGCGGTCGGCCAGATCTCGGTCAGCGCCTCGCGGTGCCTGCCGCACTCCAGTTCGAGGTCGAACACCCTCTCGATCGCGCGCAGCCACTCCTCCTGGAGCTTCGGCAGCTCGTCGCGGTGCAGCAGGTCGGAGGGCACATTGGCCAGCAGCGGCGGCTGCCACAGTTCGAGTGCCGCCCGCAGCAGCCGCAGTTCGGCCTCCGGCTTCCCGGTGGCGTAGGCGGCGCCGAGCAGTTCGCGGAAGCGGACCAGGTCGAGCGTGGCCGCGTCGGCGGTCAGCCGGTAGCCCCCGGGCACCGCTTCGATCATATTGCCCGCGATGCCGTATTTGCCGAACAGCCGGCGCAGCCGCAGAACACAGCTGTGCAGTGCGGACTTGCCCTGCGCGGGTGTTTCCTCACCCCAGATGACGCGCTGCAAGAAATCCACGGATACGACCGAGTTGGCATTCAGCAGCAATGCGGCGAGCAACGCCGCAGGTCGCGAGGGTTGAAGCACCACGGATTCGCTGCCGTCAGCGACGGCCAGCATTCCGAGCACCGTGAAACGTGTGTGGTTCGCCGGTGACGTCGGCGATCCTTCATTTTCCGATGGTAATCCTGCACTGTTTTTGAGCGCGTTGGACAAGACCACCCATCCACCATCCCCGTAGCCCCGAGTCGACCGCCGCCGCCGCTCCGCGGGTGTGCGCGGGTGAACGGTAGAAGTCCCAGTCGGTTTGGCTGGTTGCGGTCACGGAGGACAGTACGGCAGGCCTCTTTACCTTGTCCAGAGAATCCTCCCGGCGCCGGAGCATCAATGCCATCGGCATCGCCCGCACGACCACAAAGCCGAATTCCCGCCCGCAATCGGGACACACCGGGCCGCATGCGTCGGACACGGAAGCGAGCAATCGGACATATCCCGCAGAAATTACCGGAGTGTAAAGCGGCGTTAACTCTACCCAATAGCCGGCGGCTTTACGCGAGCCACCCGCGGGCCGGTCGCGGTTTAGGACACACGCGGATCGGGGCGAATAGGCGGCGGCCATTCGGCGGGTGCGCGCACCATGCGGCTGAGCTGCGGCGGAAGCCGGCGGTCCGCGCCGGGGCCGCTCACCGGGCGCCGCCCGGGCGGGTCGGCGGACAGCGCCCGCCATGACTTGACAGCCGCGGCGGAGCTGATTCACTCTTCCACAAGACAGAATTCTACTTCCGCAATACGGAAGGGGCGCCCTCTCGTGAGCTTCACCGCCGCGCGCTTCGATGTGAACCTCTCGCTCCTGTTCACCGAACTCCCGCTGCTGGAGCGGCCGGCCGCCGCAGCCGCGGCGGGCTTCGACGCGGTCGAACTGTGGTGGCCTTGGCCCGGAGAACCCGACCCGGGCAAGGCCGCGCTCGACGGCCTGCGGACCGCGCTGGAAACCGCCGGCACGCGACTGGTCGGACTGAACTTCTACGCGGGTCTGCTGCCCGGCCCCGACCGCGGCGCGCTGTCCCTGCCGGGAGCCGAGTCGGAGCGCTTTCGCGCCAACATCGAGGTCGCCGCGGACTTCGCCGCGTCCGTGGGCTGCACGGCACTCAACGCCCTGTACGGCAACCGGGTCGACGGGGTGGACCCCGCCGAGCAGGACGCGCTCGCGCTCGACAATCTCGTACGGGCCGCGGCCGCCGCGGACCGCGCCGGGGCGGTGCTGCTGATCGAGGCGCTCAACGCGGTGGAGTCGCCGCGGTATCCGCTGACCGACGCGGAAGCCGCTGTCGCGGCGGTGCGACGGGTCAACGAGGCCAGCGGGCTCGGGAACGCGCGCTTGCTGCTCGACCTCTACCACCTGGCGGTGGGCGGGGCGGATCTGGCCGCGGTGATCGACCGCCACGCGGACTGCGCCGGGCATGTCCAGATCGCCGACCTTCCTGGCCGGGGGGCGCCGGGGACAGGGGCGTTGCCCCTGTCCGACCTCCTCGACCGGCTCGACCGGGCCGGCTACGAGGGGTACGTCGGGCTCGAACACAAACCGGCACCTGCCGGCAGCGCGGCCAGCTTCTCCTGGCTGCGGTGAGCTCGGCGCTCTGCGCCTGCTCTGTGGGGGCGCCGCTTGGGGTGCGTTCTTGTCCGCGGCGCCGTGGCGGCCGGGCGCGCGGTTCCCCGCACCCCTGCGGTTGCCGCTTGCGGTGGCGTTCCGCCTGCTGCACCGCCGTGGCTCGTCGCGCCGTTCCTCGCACCCCTGGGCGGTTGCCGCTTCCTGTCACCTTGCGCCTGCGGGGGCGTCGTCGTTGCGCGCGCCGGTCCTCGCGCTCCTGAGGGGGCGCGCCCTCCGGCGCAGGGGTGGCCTCCTCAAGGGGGCGGGGACCGCGTGGGCAGGCAGGACGGGGCGCGGACGATCCGGACACCGCACGAGGCAGCCGCAGGGAATCGTCGATAAGGAGATGCAAATGCGCACGAAGCCGAAAATCGCCTGGATAGGCCTGGGGATCATGGGGTCCCCCATGTCGGAGAACCTCATCGCCGCTGGTTACGACGTCACCGGGTACACGCTGGAGCCGGAAAAGCTGGCCCGGTTGGAAGCCGGGGGCGGCACCGCCGCGGAGTCCGTCGCCGAGGCGGTCGAGGACGCCGACGTGATCATCACGATGGTGCCCGCCTCTCCCCAGGTGGAGGCCGTCGCCTACGGCGAGCACGGCATCCTCGCGCACGCCCGCCGCGGCGCCCTGCTGATCGACACCTCCTCGATCGCCCCGCAGACCTCGATCGACCTCGCGAAGGCCGCCGCGGCCAAGGGAATCCGCGTGCTGGACGCCCCCGTCTCCGGCGGCGAGGCGGGAGCCGTCGAGGCGGTGCTGTCGATCATGGTCGGCGGTGACGCCGAGGACTTCGCGCAGGCGCGGCCGATCCTGGACGCGCTGGGCACGACCGTGGTCCTGTGCGGCCCGCACGGCGCGGGCCAGACGGTCAAAGCGGCAAACCAGCTGATCGTCGCGGTGAACATCCAGGCCTGCGCCGAGGCCGTGGTCTTCCTGGAGAAGTCCGGCGTGGACCTGTCCGCCGCCCTTGAGGTGCTCGGCGGCGGCCTCGCCGGCTCCACCGTGCTGACCCGCAAGAAGGCCAACTTCCTGGACCGCGAGTTCGCCCCCGGCTTCCGTATCGACCTGCACCACAAGGACATGGGCATCGTCACCGACGCCGCCCGTACGGTCGGGGCCGCGCTGCCGGTGGGTTCCGTGGTGGCGGACCTGGTCGCGTCACTGCGGGCGCAGGGCGACGGCGGGCTCGACCACTCGGCTCTGCTGCGCGGGGTCGAGCGGCTCTCGGGGCTGCCGGTCACGGTCTGATCGGCGCCCTCCCGGAACACCGTCCGGCGGTGCGTGACTGTCCTGTCGCGCCGAACGCACCGCCGGGCGGGCAGGGGTGACGGGCTGTCGGCCGCCGGTTACAGCGGGCGGGAACTTCCTGCACTATGGGGTCACGACACCGACCGGAAGTTGTGACCCCATGGCAGAGAGCGTGCTGGTGCGCTGTCCGGCCTGCCGCCGTGACCACACCTACACCGCGCCGACCTTCCCGTGTGCGTGCGGGGCGCCGCTCTGCCTGCCGGTGCTGCGCGGCGGGCTGCCGGTGGAGGTCATGCACCGCTCGTGGGACGACTCCTGGGTACGGCTGCGCTGCCCCGACTGCGGGCGGACCGGCCACTGGCCGCAGCCGGAGTTCGGCTGCACGTGCGGCGCGCTGATCCGGCTGCCGGTGGACGGCGAGGCGGCCGGCGAGGCGGGGCCGCTGCCCGTACCGCACGCCGGGCCCGCCGCGCCCGCACCGGGCGGGGCCGTACCGCCGCCGTCGGACCGGCCGCCGTTCCGCCCGGTCACCATCCGCACCGGGCGGGACGCGCTCACAGCGGCGGCGCAGTATCTGAAGTGGCTCGGCTTCGCCGATGTGCGCCTGGCCGGCGACCGTACGGCCAACGGCATCGACCTGCGCGGCAAGGACCTGGTCGCCCAGGTCGACCCGACCACCCAGCCGACTCCCGTGCGGGACGTCGAGTGCCTGTGGCTCAACTGCGCGAACGAGGACGCGGCGGGGGCGTTCTTCTCGCTCGCGGGGTACGCGCACGACGCGCGGCTGCGGGCGGACCACCTGGGTGTGCCGCTGTTCGTCATGGACCTCACGGGGACGCCGCAGCCGGTCAACGAGGCGGCGGACGTCCTGATTCGTTCAGGCCCTCCCTCCACGCGCTGAGCCCGCCTGCCCCTTGCGGCGCCCTCCCCGCCTGCCGCGCCGTCGCGGTCGCCCCGCGCTGTTCCCGCGCCCCGGGGTGAGTGCCACCTGCGGCACGTCCCTGCCCGCCGCGCCGCCACGGCTGAGCGCACAGTTCCCCGCGCCCCTTCGGGCCTGCCCTCTGCCGCGGGGTGGATCCGGGGGTTGACGGGGTCGAAGGCGGCGCTTACGTTTCTTCCGGATAGCAGAATGCAATTTCCGCATCATGGAAACTCTCGGGAGAGACAATGGCTCGGATGACCGCCGCGCGAGCAGCCGTGGAGATCCTCAAGCTCGAAGGCGTCGACGCCGCCTTCGGTGTACCCGGGGCCGCCATCAACCCCTTCTACGCGGCGCTCAAGGCCGCCGGCGGCATCAGGCACACGCTGGCCCGGCATGTGGAGGGGGCCTCGCACATGGCGGAGGGCTACACCCGGGCGCGGGCCGGGAACATCGGGGTGTGCGTCGGGACCTCGGGGCCGGCCGGGACCGACATGATCACCGGGCTGTACTCGGCGACCGGGGACTCGATCCCGATCCTGTGCGTCACCGGGCAGGCGCCCACCGCCGTGATCCACAAGGAGGACTTCCAGGCGGTGGACATCGCCGCCATCGCGGGGCCCGTGACGAAGGCCGCCACGACCGTGCTGGAGGCGGCCCAGGTGCCGGGGGTCTTCCAGCAGGCGTTCCATCTGATGCGCTCCGGGCGGCCGGGACCCGTACTGATCGACCTGCCGGTCGATGTGCAGCAGACGGAGATCGAGTTCGACCCGGAGACCTACCAGCCGCTGCCGGTGTACCGGCCGGCCGCCTCCCGGGCGCAGATCGAGAAGGCGGTGGCGATGCTCTGCGCCGCGCAGCGCCCGCTGATCGTGGCGGGCGGCGGGGTGATCAACGCCGACGCCAGCGAACTACTGGTGGAATTCGCGGAGTTGACCGGTGTGCCGGTGGTGCCGACCCTGATGGCGTGGGGGGCCGTCGCCGACGACCACCCGCTCAACGCCGGGATGGTGGGCCTCCAGACGTCGCACCGGTACGGCAACGCGACCTTCCTGGAGTCGGACTTCGTGCTCGGCATCGGCAACCGCTGGGCCAACCGGCACACCGGGCGGCTGGACGTCTACACCAGGGGCCGCACCTTCGTGCACGTGGACATCGAGCCCACCCAGATCGGGCGGATCTTCCCGCCCGACTACGGGATCGCCTCGGACGCCGGGATCGCCCTCGAACTGTTCGTGGCCGTGGCGCGGGAGGTGAAGGCGCGCGGCGAACTGCCGGACCGCTCGCGGTGGGCCGAGTCGGCCCGCGGCCGCAGGGCGACGATGCAGCGGCGTAC
This sequence comes from Streptomyces sp. IBSBF 2435, assembly GCF_036815005.1. NCBI lineage: Bacteria > Bacillati > Actinomycetota > Actinomycetes > Kitasatosporales > Streptomycetaceae > Streptomyces > Streptomyces sp. IBSBF 2435. Next base: position 30,669 of record NZ_JAJSYW010000023.1, read on the forward strand.
GCACTTCGACCACGTGCCGATGAAGCCGCAGCGGGTCTACGAGGAGATGAACCGGGCCTTCGGTCCGGAAACCCGCTACGTGTCCACCATCGGCCTGTCGCAGATCGCCGGCGCCCAGCTGCTGCACGTCCACCGGCCGCGGCACTGGATCAACTGCGGGCAGGCCGGGCCGCTGGGCTGGACGGTCCCGGCCGCGCTCGGGGTCGCGACGGCGGAACCGGACGCGCAGGTCGTCGCCCTGTCCGGGGACTACGACTTCCAGTTCATGATCGAGGAGCTGGCGGTCGGCGCGCAGCACCGCATCCCGTATGTGCACGTGCTGGTCAACAACGCCTATCTGGGCCTGATCCGGCAGGCCCAGATCGGGCTCGGCATCGACTTCCAGGTCAATCTGGAGTTCGAGAACACCAACTCGCCCGAGCTGGGCGTCTACGGGGTGGACCACGTCAAGGTCGCCGAGGGCCTGGGCTGCAAGGCGATCCGGGTGACCGAGCCCGGGGAACTGGGCGCGGCCTTCGAGCGGGCGCGCGAGCTCGCGGCGGAGTACCGGGTGCCGGTGGTGGTCGAGGCGATCCTTGAGCGGGTCACCGACATCGCGATGTCCACCACCGCGGACATCTCCGCGGTGGTGGAGTTCGAGGAGCTGGCGACCGAGCCGGGGCACGCCCCGACCGCGGTCATACCCCTGGTGTGACGTCCCCGTGGGCGAAGTCCGCCCGCAGCTCCACCTTGCGCACCTTGCCGCTGACCGTCATCGGGAAGGCGTCCAGGATCCGCAGGTGGCGGGGGACCTTGAAGCGGGCGAGCCGGCCCTCGCAGTAGTCGGCGAGGTCGTCCAGGGTGGGCGGGTCGGCCGGGTCGCGCGGGATCACGCAGGCCAGCACCTGTTCGCCGTACTTCTCGTCGGGCACCCCGACCACCTGCACGTCGGACACCTTGGGGTGGCCGTAGAGGAATTCCTCGATCTCCCGCGGATAGACGTTCTCACCGCCCCTGACGATCATGTCCTTGATCCGGCCGACGATGGCCACGTAGCCGTCGTCGCGCATTATGGCGAGGTCGCCGGTGTGCATCCAGTTCCCGGCGTCCACCACCTCCGCCGTGCGGTCCGGCTCGTCCCAGTAGCCCAGCATCACCGAATAGCCGCGCGTACACAGCTCACCCGCTGTGCCGCGCGGCAGTGTGAGTCCCGAGGCCGGGTCCACCACCTTGACCTCGATGTGCGGCAGGGCCTGGCCGACGGTGCCGGTCCGGTTCTCCAGCGAGTCGTCGCGCCGGGTCTGGGTGGACACCGGCGAGGTCTCGGTCATCCCGTAGCAGATGGACACCTCGGCCATGTGCATCTCGGCCATCACCCGCTTCATCACCTCGCCCGGGCACGGCGACCCGGCCATGATGCCGGTGCGCAGCGACGTGAGGTCGTAGTCGGCGAAGTCGGGCAGGCCGAGCTCGGCGATGAACATCGTGGGGACCCCGTAGAGCGAGGTGCACCGTTCCTGCTCGACCGCGCGCAGGGTGGCGGCCGGGTCGAAGGACGGGGCCGGGATCACCACGCAGGCGCCGTGCGAGGTGGCGCCGAGGTTGCCCATCACCATGCCGAAGCAGTGGTAGAAGGGCACCGGCAGGCAGATCCGGTCCTGTTCGCTGTAGCCGACCGTACCGCCCACGAAATAGCCGTTGTTGAGGATGTTGTGGTGCGAGAGCGTGGCGCCCTTGGGGAAGCCGGTGGTGCCCGAGGTGTACTGGATGTTGACCGGGTCGTCGCAGCTCAACGTCGTCTCGACGGCCGCCAGATACCCCTGGTCGAGGTCCGTTCCCGCGGCGGTCAGCTCGTCCCACGACGGGTCGCCGATGTGCACGACCTCGCGCAGGTCCGGGCAGCTGCCGCGGACCTCGGCGGCCATCGCGCGGTAGTCGCTGCCGTGGTGCTCGGTGGAGGCGATCAGCATCGACACGCCGGACTGCCGCAGGGCGTAGGCCAGTTCGTGCAGCCGGTAGGCCGGGTTGACGTTGACCATGATCGCGCCGAGCCGGGCGGTGGCGTACTGCACCATCACCCATTCCGCGCAGTTGACCGCCCATATCCCGACCCGGTCGCCCTTGCGCACCCCGCGGGCGGCCAGTCCGCGGGCCACCTCCTCGACCGCGCGGCCGAATTCGGCGTACGTCCAGCGGCGCCCGCCCGGCACGTCGACCAGTGCCTCGCGGTCGGGGTGGGCGGTGATCGCCCGGTCGAGGTTGCGGCCGATGGTGTCGCCCAGCAAGGGGGTGCTCCCGGTTCCGTGCGCGTACGAGGGTTCGGCTGTGGTCACCGGTAGTCCTCCTCGTGGAATTCGTCACTGCCGTCGTGCATCGTCGCCTCGCGCAGCTCGATCCGGCGGATCTTGCCCGACACGGTCTTGGGCAGCGGGGCGAATTCCAGCCGTCTGATCCGCTTGTACGGCGCGAGCACCGAGCGCGAGTGGGCGAAGATCGCCTTGGCCGTCACGGCGTCCGGCTCCCAGCCCGCGGCGAGCACCACGTACGCCTTGGGGACCGCGAGCCGCAGATCGTCGGGCGCGGGCACCACGGCCGCCTCGGCGACGGCCTCGTGCTCCAGCAGCGCGCTCTCCAGCTCGAAGGGGCTGATCTTGTAGTCGCTCGACTTGAAGACGTCGTCCGCGCGGCCCACGTAGGTGATGTAGCCGTCGGCGTCCCGGGTGCCGATGTCGCCGGTGCGGTAGTAGCCGCCGCCCATCGCCTCCTCGGTGCGCTCGGGGTCGCCCGCGTAGCCGGTCATCAGGCCGACCGGGCGGCTGCTCAGGTCCAGGCAGATCTCGCCCTCGTTGGCGGGCACGCCGGTCACCGGGTCGATCAGGGTCACCGTGTAGCCGGGGTTGGGGCGCCCCATCGAGCCGGCCTTGACCAGCTGGCCGGGGCTGTTGGCGACCTGGACGGCGGTCTCGGTCTGCCCGAAGCCGTCCCTGATCAGCACGCCCCACAGCCGCCGTACGTGCTCGATCACCTCGGGGTTGAGCGGTTCGCCGGCCGCGACCACCTCCCGCGGCGGGGTGGTGAGCGCGCTCAGGTCGGCCTGGATCAGCATCCGCCACACGGTGGGCGGGGCGCAGAAGCTGGTCACCCCGCACCGGTCCATCTCGGCCATCAGCCGCACCGGGTCGAACCGCGTGTAGTTGTGAACGAAGACCGTCGCCTCGGCATTCCAGGGCGCGAAGAGGCTCGACCAGGCGTGCTTGGCCCAGCCGGGCGAGGAGATGTTCAGATGCACATCGCCCGGCCGCAGCCCGATCCAGTACATCGTGGCCAAGTGCCCGATCGGATACGACAGATGGGTGTGTTCGACCAGCTTGGGCCGGGCGGTGGTGCCGGAGGTGAAGTAGAGCATGAGCGGGTCCGACCCGGCGGTCGGCCCGTCCGGGGTGAAGCCGGGCGGTGCCGCGTACGCGTCCTCGTAGGCCAGCCAGGGCGGCTGCGCGCCGCCGCCGACCGCGATCCGGGTGTAGTCGCCCGGCACCTCGGCGAACTTGGCGGTGTCCGCGGCCCGTACGATCGCGTGCCGCACCCGCCCGCGGCCGATCCGGTCGCGCAGGTCGGCCGGTCCCAGCAGCGGGGTCGCCGGGATGGCCACCGCCCGCAGCTTCATCAGCGCCAGCACGGACTCCCACTGCTCGACCTGGTTGCCCAGCATCAGCAGCACCCGGTCGCCGGCCCGCACCCCGCGGGCGCGCAGCCAGGACGCGACCCGGTCGGAGCGGTCGGACATCTCACGGAAGGAGATCAGCGACTCGGCGCCGTCCTCCTCGACGATCCACAGGGCCGGGCGGTCGTTGCCCGCGGCGATGACATCGAACCAGTCCAGCGCCCAGTTGAAGTGCGCGGGCTCCGGCCAGCGGAATCCGTCGCGGGCCGCTGTGTAGTCCTCGCGGTGCCGCAGCAGGAAGTCCCGGGCGGCCCGGAATGCCCCGGTCGCGTCCGATGCCGCCATGTGTCCTCCTCGTGGATGTCCCCTCGGTAGCATCGTGCGGTAGTGACGTGGGTCTCACTACCCCCGGACGGGGGTGAGGAGGTGGCGCGGTGGACGGCAGTCGTGCCGAAGCGATGGAAATTCGGGCTGCCCTGCTGCGGATGCGCAGGTCGGGTTTACTGCCGGTGGCTTTCGGCGGGTTGGTGGCGGGAGCCGGCACGCGGCAGTTCAGGATCAGCGAGCTGTCGGGCGCCGACACGGATTCGCTGCGCGGGCTCGCGGTACGCACCGGGAACGGCCTCGGCGGCAAGTCCCTGGCGCTGGGCCGCCCTTACGCGGTGACCGACTACGGCTCGTCCCGCGCCATCAGCCACGAATACGACGCCGCCGTCGCGGGAGAAGGGCTGCGCTCGGTGCTCGCCGTGCCGATCGTGGTCCAACGGCAGGTCAGGGGAGTGCTGTACGGGGCGCTGCGCCAGCCGTACGCCCTCGGTGACCGGCCGCTGGCCGCCGCGCTGGACGCGGCCCGCGACCTTGAACAGGCGCTCGCCATAAAGGACGAGGCGCGGCGGCTGCTCGCCTCCTGCCAGGGGCCGGTCGCGGCGGACCCGCGGGCCTGGGAGGAGGTGCGCGAGGCGCACACCGAACTGCGGGCGCTTGCGGTGCGCATCCCCGACGTGCGGCTCCGCCAGGAGCTGCTGACCGCGTGCGCCCGGCTCGCGTCGGCCGCGGTGCCGCCCTCTCCCGCCCGCACGTCTGCCGTCCAGCTCACTCCGCGCGAGCTGGACGTCCTCGCGGCGGTCGCCTCCGGCGCGACCAATGCCGCGGCGGCGGCCCGGCTGCGGCTGCGGCCCGAGACCGTCAAGTCGTACCTGCGCTCGGCCATGCGGAAGCTGGGGGCGCACACCCGTCTCGAAGCGGTCAGCACCGCCCGCCGCACCGGCCTCCTGCCCTAGGCCGGCCCCTGGCGGCCCTCGTGCCTGCCCCGGGCGTTGCGTGCTTGTCCGACCCGCCGCCGTGGCTTGTCGCGCGGTTCCCCGCGCCCGTCGGGAGTTGCCACTTGCGGGTGGCGACTCGCCCGCGCCTGCGTCGTGGCTGCGCGCGCCGTTCCCCGCGCTCCTGGTGCGCTGCCCCTGTGGTGGAGGACGAGCCCCGGAAGGGGCGCGGAAAGCGGCGCGAGCAGCCACGATGGCGCCGCAGGCAGGCACGCACCGCAGCGGGCGATCACCCGGGGGCGCGGGGAGCCGCGCCCCCGGCCCCCACCGGGGCAAGGTCCCGGGGACGGCGCACAGCGGCTGGGCCCGGGGAAAAGAGAGCGCGGCACGCGAGTGGCGGGAGTAGTGTCCGCGGCGTGAGCGTCGATCGGGTAGGCGGCTTCGCCGCAATGTCACTGGTACTGGTCCTCATCCCGGGCCCGAGCGTCCTGTTCGTGCTGGGCCGCGCCCTCGCGCACGGCCGCCGCACGGCCCTGGGCAGTGTCCTGGGCAACGCGATCGGCGCGTACACGCTGAGCGCGACCGTCGCGGTCGGCCTCGGCGAGATCGTGTCCCGCTCGGTCGGCCTGTTCATCGCGCTGAAGCTGGCGGGCGCCGCCTACCTGGTCTTCCTCGGCGTGAAGGCCTTCCGCAGCCGCGGCGCGCTCGCCGCGGCGATGCCGGAGGACACCGAAGTGGCGGAGGCCGCCGGGGACCGCAGGGGCGACCTCCGTACGCTGTGGGAGGGCTTCGTCGTCGGGGTGACCAACCCCAAGACGATGGTGTTCTTCGCCGCCGTCCTGCCGCAGTTCGTGGACCGCGGCGCGGGCCGCGTGCACGAGCAGATGCTGGTGCTCGGCCTGGTGTTCACGGTGATCGCACTGCTCTGCGACAGCGTCTGGGCGCTGGGCGCGTCCGCCGCCCGCGCCTGGTTCGCGCGTTCGCCGCGGCGGATGGCGACGGTCGGCGGTACCGGGGGGCTCGCGATGATCGGCCTGGGCGTCACCGTCGCCGTGACGGGCCGCGCGGACACGTAGCAGCGCGGCCCGAGGGCGGTGTGAGCAGGCGCACACACCCGGCCCGAGCGAAACGTTTGCGTTTCGATAGTGCTGGTCGTACGGTCGTGGAGTACGAAACCGTTTCGTTCTTCCTGCGGTACAGCCCTGCCCGTCCCACCTCAGGAGTTCCGCCTGATGTCCACCCAACCCGCAGCCGACGTTCCCGTCGACAGGCTCTCGAAATCCGCACCGGAGCGTACGTCCGGCTCATCCGGCCCACGCGAGGAGAAGGCCAACCACCGCTGGTGGGTACTGGCCGTCATCGCCATCGCCCAGCTGATGGTGGTCCTCGACGCCACCGTCGTGAACATCGCGCTGCCGTCCGCCCAGAAGGCGCTGGACTTCTCCGACGGCAACCGGCAGTGGATCGTCACCGCCTACTCCCTCGCCTTCGGCTCCCTGCTGCTGCTCGGCGGCCGGCTGTCCGACCTGGTCGGCCGCAAGATCGTCTTCCTGATCGGCGTCGTCGGCTTCGCCGCCGCCTCCGCGCTGGCCGGCGCGGCACAGAACTTCGAGGTGCTGGTCACCGGCCGCGCCCTCCAGGGCCTGTTCGCCGCCATGCTCGCCCCCGCGGCGCTCTCGCTGCTCAACACGACCTTCACCGACGCCAAGGAGCGCGCGAAGGCCTTCGGCATATACGGCGCCATCGCCGGCGCGGGCGGCGGTATCGGCCTGCTGCTCGGCGGCGTGCTGACCGAGCACCTGAGCTGGCGCTGGACGCTGTACGTGAACCTGTTCTTCGCCGTGGTCGCCTTCATCGGCGGTATGGCGCTGCTGCGCAAGGGCGCGCCCGCCGAGCGGCCGAAGCTGGACCTGCCGGGCACCATCCTGGTCACCACCGGTCTGTTCTCCGTGGTCTACGGCTTCTCGAACGCCGAGACCCACCACTGGGGCTCCCCGCTGACCTGGGGCTTCCTGATAATCGGCGCCGTGCTGGTGGCCGCCTTCAGCTGGTGGCAGACCCGTACGGCGCACCCGCTGCTGCCGCTGCGCGTGCTGCTGGACCGCAACCGCGGCGCGTCCTTCACGGTGCTGGCACTGTCCGGCGCCGGAATGTTCGGCGTGTTCCTCTTCCTGACCTACTACCTGCAACTGTCGCTGCACTACAACCCGGTCAAGACCGGCCTCGGCTTCCTGCCGATGATCGGCGCGCTGATGGTGGCGGCCCAGCTGGTCACCAACACCCTGCTGCCGCGGCTCGGCCCGCGCCCGATCGTGCCGGTGGGCATGTTCCTCGCGGCGGTGGGCATGGCCTGGCTGACCACCCTCGACCTCGACAGCAGCTACGCGGGCAATGTGCTGCCGCCGCTGCTGGTGATCGGCTTCGGCCTCGGCCTGGTGATGCCCGCCGCGATGAGCGTGGCCACCGAGCGGATCGGCGAGGCGGACGCGGGCGTGGCCTCGGCCGCGGTCAACACGATGCAGCAGGTGGGCGCCTCGATCGGCACCGCGCTGCTGAACACGCTGGCCGCGAGCGCCGCGACCTCGTACATGACCCACCACACGGGCAAGGCAGCGGCGGCGCAGGCCCAGCTGCACAGCTACGCGACCGCGTACTGGTGGTCGGCCGGGCTGCTCACGCTCGGCAGTGTGCTGGCCCTGTTCATGTACCGCGGCGGCCGTCCGGTACCGGGCGACCAGCCGGCCGGAGCCGCGGCCGTACACATGTGAGACCGACCGCCCCCTGAACACCCGGCGCCGCCTGAGCGGACGGCGCCGGGTCCGGGGGCCGGTCGCCGGGTCATCGTGGGGACGGGACACCCGGCACCACCGGCCCCCCGCATACGCCGCCCCGCAGGACCGCGACCCCCGTACGCGGCCCGGCGGGGCGGCTTTCGTGCGCGCGCCGGCACGTACCGCCGGCTACGTGTCGGCGGTGAGCGTGCCCGCCGCGCCCCGGCTGTTCCTCCGCGACGGTGACGGAGCATCCCAGTTGACGCAGCCCCACCGGGTGATCGTACGGAAGAGGACCGCGCTCGGCGTGCGCGTCGGGCGGGGGCGGTTACGGTGAAGCCATGGACGTCAGCGCGCAGCCCGCGACCGGCCTCCGGCCGCTGTACGTACCGGTACGCAGCGGTCCCGCGGGCGTCGTCGTACGCCTGTGGCGCACGCCCGTCGGCACGCGGACGGCGGTGGCCTTCACCACGGATCAGCGGCTGCGGGCGGCACTGGGGCCTTGCCAGCGGTGGATTCGGCTGTCCGACAGTGCCTTGCGCCGGCTGGCTGAGCCACTCGGCGCAACGGCGCTCACCGTCGACCCCCTCCTCTTCAGCCGCCCGGCCTTTCCCCGGGCCACGCCCCCGACCCCACAACTCCACTAGCCCGGACCGCTCCACGCCCCGTCGGAGCGCGAGGAACTGCACGACCGGCCCCCACGCGGCCGCAGGCAAGCACGCCACCGCGAGTGGCACCCACCGGGGGGCGGCGAGCCACGACGGACCGGAGGGAAGGGCAGCCAGGACCCAGCTCGGGTCAAGAACCTGGCTGGACGTCACCGGTGGTCATCGCCGGCACCTCCCGGCGGGAATCGAGGTCGCCCGGGGGGATGCCCGGGTGGTGCTGGGCCGGGGACAGGGGCGTGGCCGGGGCGGCGTCGCCCAGGGTCAGCCGGGAGACGATCCGGTAGCGGTCACCCCGGTAGACCGAGTGGACGTACTCCACCGGCCGCCCCGTCGCGTCCTTGGTCAGCCGCTCGAAGAGCAGTGCGGGTGAGAGCACGGGCACCCCGATCAGCCTGGCCTCCTCCTCGTTGGTGACGGTCGGCTCGATGGACTGCACGGCCTCGTGCACCCGCACCCCGTGCCGCTCCCGCAGGAAGTCGTAGAAGTCGCCGGACTCCATGTCGTCGGGGCGCAGTCCGGGGACGAGTGCCGCGGGCACATGGAGGTACTCGATGGCCATCGGCTCGTCGTCGACGAGCCGCAGCCGCGCGATGTACGTGATCTCCGCGGCCGGCGAGATGTGCAGCTTGCGGCCGACACGGGCACCCGCCTGCACCGTGGTGAACTCCAGCACCCGGCTCGCCCAGCTGCCGGACGCCTGCGGCAGGCGGTACGCGTCGCGGGCCGGGGCCAGCTCCTGGGTGATCTTGGCGCGGGCGACGAACATGCCGCGCCCGTGCTCGCGCAGCAGCAGCCCGGTGGTGACCAGTTCGTCCACGGCCGAGCGCAGGGTGGGCCGGGAGACGCCGAGCTGTTCGCACAGGGTGCGCTCGGAGGGGATCGGGTCGCCGGGGGCGCGGGACTCGACGAGTTCCATGAGGTAGTCGCGGACCCGTTCGCGTTTCACCGCGGAGCGCGACGGCTCGCTGACCATGACTGGTGTCCTTTCCGTACTGCGGGTTGTCCAGCTGAGGTTATCCAGATGCTGACCAGCATGCCAGCCATGGCGGGCGGCTGCGTCCCGGTACACAACGGTATACGACCGGATTCCCGGCAGCGCGCGAGGCCTTGACGTCACCAGTGGTCTATGCCACCTTCTGCGAGCAGCACCAGACCAGTTGGCAAGTGGTCAATTCCGCCCGCGCTTCCCGAGGTGACATCACCGTGAGATCCCGACTCCTCCCCGCCGCCGCCGCGCTCGCCCTGGCGGCCGTCACCGGCCTCACCGCCTGCGGCTCGTCGTCCGACGACTCCTCCGACTCCCCCGGCAGCGCCGCCGCGGCCCCGGCCGAGCTGACCGTCTGGATCATGCAGGACAGCATGTCCGACGGTGTCCTCAGCCGTTTCAAGACCTCCTTCGAGGCGGCGCACAAGGGCACCACCCTGGACATCCAGATCCAGCCGTGGGACGGCATAGGCCAGAAGATCACCAGCGCGCTGGCCAGCAAGGACGCGCCGGACGTGATGGAGGTCGGCAACACGCAGGTCGCGCAGTACGCGGCCAGCGGCGGCGTCGAGGACCTCACCGCCAAGGTGGCCGACCTCCAGGGCTCCGACTGGATACCCGGGCTCGCCGACCCGGGGAAGATCGACGGCAAGCAGTACGGCGTGCCGTGGTACGCCGCCAACCGCGTGGTGATCTACAACAAGGACCTCTTCGCGAAGGCCGGCATCACCGCCCCGCCCAAGACCCGCGCCGAGTGGATCGCGGACACCGCCAAGCTCAACACCGGCGGCAACGACGGGATCTACCTGCCGGGGCAGACCTGGTACGCGCTGGCCGGCTTCGTCTGGGACGAGGGCGGCGACCTCGCGGTCAAGGACGGCGACCAGTGGAAGGGTGCCCTGGACACCCCGCAGGCCAAGGCGGGCATGGCCTTCTACCAGCAGCTCCAGGCACTCGGCAAGGGTCCCAAGGACGCCGACGAGGCCAAGCCGCTGCAGGCGGACGTCTTCGCCAAGGGCAAGAGCGCGCAGATCATCTCGGTGCCCGGCGGCGCCGCGGTCATCACCAAGGCCAACCCGGCGATGAAGGACAGGATCGGCTTCTTCCCGATCCCGGGCAAGACCGCCGACAAGCCCGGCGCGGTCTTCACCGGCGGCTCCGACCTGGTGATCCCGGAGGCCTCGCGGCACCAGGCGCTGGCCTACGAAGTGGTCAAGGCGCTCGCGGGCACCGCCTTCCAGACCGACATGGCCAAGGAGATGAGCTACGTGCCCAACCGCACCTCGCTGGCTTCGGTCCTGGCCGGCAATCCCGGCGCGTCGGTGATGGCGGTCGGCGCGGCGAACGGCCACGCCACCCCGAATTCCCCGAACTGGGCGGCGGTCGAGGCGAACAACCCGATCAAGCAGTACATGACCCAGGTGCTGACCGGCGCCGACCCGGACGCGGCGGGCAGGACCGCCTCCGACGCGATCACCAAGGCGCTCAACACCGCCTCCTGACCCCGCCCCGCCGCAGCCCGCCGACACCCCAGGAGGATCCCGTGCTCACCGCCCACTCCGCCGCCGCGCCGCGGCCGGCCGTCACGGATCCGCCACCGGCGCCGCCGCGGGTGCGGCGGCGGGTACGGGTCGCCGCGCTCTGGCCGTACCTGCTGGTCGCGCCCACCGTGGTCGGGGCGGTGTTCCTGCTGGTCTACCCGATCGTCAGAAACACCGTCATGTCCTTCCAGCACTTCGGCCTCGGCCAGCTGATCCGGGGCGGCGCGACCTGGGTCGGCTTCGCCAACTACCGCACGGTGCTGGACGATCCGGAGTTCTGGACGGTGGTGCGCCGCACCCTGTGGTGGACCGGGCTGAACGTCGCGCTGATCATGGTGCTCGGCACCGCGGTGTCGCTGATGCTGATCAGGCTCGGCCGGCGGATGCGGCTGGCGGTGATGAGCGGCCTGGTGCTGACCTGGGCGACGCCCGTCATCGCCGCCACCACCATCTTCCAGTGGCTGTTCCAGTCCCGTTTCGGAGTGGTCAACTGGGCACTGGTCAAGCTGGGCTTCGACTCGTACCGGGACTACACCTGGTTCGCGCACGGCGGCTCGACCTTCGCGATCCTGGTCGTCCTGGTGGTGTGGCAGTCGGTGCCGTTCGCCGCGCTGACCCTCTACGGCGGCCTCACCACCATCCCGGCCGAGCTGTACGAGTCGGCGAAGATCGACGGGGCGAGCGCCTGGCAGTCCTTCCGGCTGGTCACCTTCCCGATGCTGCGCCCGCTGTTCGCGCTCGTCACCTCGCTCGAAGTGATCTGGTGCTTCAAGGCGTTCACCCAGATCTGGGTGATCGGCGAGGGCGGCCCGAACGGCGCCACCACCACCTTGCCGGTCTACGCCTTCCAGATCGCCCAGTCGCTGCACAAGTACGACCTCGGCGCGGCCGTCTCCACCCTGACCGTGCTGATCCTGCTCGTCGCGCTGGTGTTCAACCTGCGCCGGATGTTCCGCCAGGAGGGAGCGCTGTGACCGCTCTTACCACCACTGGTAAAGCCCCGGTGCGGCTGCCGCGCCGACGCCCGCGGCTGCGCCGGCTGCCGCTGAACCTGGCCGCCCTGCTCACGCTGGCCGTGTCGGTCTTCCCGATCTACTGGATGGTGCTCACCGCCTTCACGCCCGCCTCCGACATCCAGTCGGACTCGCCGTCCTTCCTGCCGCTGCACCCCACGCTGGCGCACTTCCGCACCGCCGTGGACTCCCCCGGCTTCGGCACCTTCTGGCGCAACAGCCTGACGGTGACGCTCGGCGCGGTGCTGATGGCGCTGGTGGTGGCGCTGCTGGCGGCCTTCGCGGTCGGGCGGATGCGGTGGCGCGGGCGGCGGGCGTTCATCCTGCTGGTGTTCGTCGCGCAGATGGCGCCCTGGGAGGCGCTGCTGATCCCGATGTACGTGATCGCCAGGGACACCGACATGCTCGACAGGCTGTCGATGCTGACACTGATCTACTTCATGATGACGCTGCCCTTCACCATCGTGACGCTGCGCGGCTTCCTGGCCGCGATCCCGGTGGAGCTGGAGGAGGCGGCGCAGGTCGACGGCTGCACCAGGCCGCAGGCCTTCCGCCGGGTGACCTTCCCGCTGCTGGCGCCCGGGCTGCTGTCCACCTCGCTGTTCGGCTTCATCACGGCGTGGAACGAGTTCGCCTTCGCCAACACCCTGATCATCAAGAACCAGGGCGCCCGCACCCTGCCGGTCTGGCTGTCGTCGTTCAGCAATGTCTTCGGCACCGACTGGGGCGCCACGATGGCCGCCTCGTCGCTGTTCATGCTGCCGGTGCTGGTGGTCTTCCTGCTCCTGCAGAACCGCGTCACCTCCGGCATGACCGCGGGCGCCGTCAAGGGCTGACCGCACCGGCGGCCCCGCCGTCCCCGAACACCCGCGCCCCCGCGGTCCGCGCCGCCGAGCGCGCGACCCGTGCTGCCCCGCGCCGCCCTATCCCCGCTCCCGCCCGCCGGCGGCCGGGGAGACCTGGAGAGCCACCGCCGTGATCATTCCGCACCCCACCCAGTTCGCCCGTATCCCCGGCCACTTCACCTTCGACGAGTCCACCGCGGTGCGCGCCTCGGGCGACGCGCTGGGCGCCGCCCGGCTGCTGCGTACGCTGCTCGCCCCGGCCACCGGGCTGCCGCTGCGGCAGTCCCCCACCGGCACTGTCGTCCTGGTCGTCGACGCGATGCTCGGCGGCCTCGGCGACGAGGGCTACGGCCTGACCGTCGGCCCCGACGCGGTGCTGCTGCGGGCGGCCCGCCCGGCCGGGCTGCTGCGCGGTGTGCAGACGATCCGCCAGCTGCTGCCCGCGCAGGCCCTGTCTGCGCGCCCGGTGAGCGGGGTGCCGTGGCGGATGCCCGGGGTGCAGATCACCGATGTGCCGCGGTTCGGCTGGCGGGGCGCGATGCTCGATGTGGCCAGGCACTTCCAGCCGGTGTCCTTCCTGCGCCGCTTCACCGACCTGCTGGCCTTCCACAAACTCAATGTGCTGCATCTGCACCTGACCGACGACCAGGGCTGGCGGATGCCGGTCGCGGCCTTCCCCGCGCTGACCGAGGTCGGCGGGGCGCGCGCGGGCGCGGTGCCGCACTCCGGCGCCTACACGGCCGCCGAGCTGCGCGGCCTGGTCGCCTACGCTGCCGAGCGCGGGGTCACCGTCGTCCCCGAGATCGAGATGCCCGGCCATGCGCGCGCGGCCCTGGCGGCGTATCCGGGGCTGGGCAATGTGCCGGGGCGTGCGCTGGACGTGTGGACCGAGTGGGGCGTGTGCGACACGGTGCTCGGCGTCCACGACGAGGTGCTGGACTTCTGCAGGACCGTGCTCGGCGAGGTGCTCGACGTCTTCCCCTCCCCGTATGTGCACGTCGGCGGCGACGAGTGCCCAGTCACCGAGTGGGAGACCAGTACGGCCGCGCGGCGGCGGGCGGCCGAACTGGGGCTCGGGGCGCCCCGGGCGCTGCACGGCTGGTTCCTGGGGCAGGTCGGCGACTTCCTGCTGGCGCAGGGGCGGCGGCCGGTGTGCTGGGCGGAGGACTCGGGCGCGCTGCCCGCAGACTTCACCGTGATGCCGTGGCGGGACTCCGCGCACGGCCTCGCCGCGGCCCGGCGCGGCCACGACGTGATCATGACTCCCTACCGCTCGACGTACCTCGACTACCCGCAGTCCGCCGACCCGGCGGAGCCGCCGGGCCAGGCGGGCGGTGTGGTGGACCTGCGGGCGGTGCACGGCGCCGAGGCCGCGCCCGCCGACTGGGACCCGGCCGCCGCCGCCCGGGTGCTCGGCACCCAGGCGCAGCTGTGGACCGAGTACGTCAGCACTCCCGCGCATGCCGAGTATCTGGCCTTCCCGCGGCTGGCCGCACTCGCCGACCGGGCCTGGAACCCGGCCAGCGACTGGTCCGCCGACTTCTCCCCCGCGCTGCGGCTGCACGAGGCCCGCCTCGACGCGCTGCGTGTGCCGCGCCGCAGCCCGGCCCCCACGACCACTCTGCGCTGACCCAGTCACCACCCCACTGGAAAGGGATCACCCGTGTCAGGAAACACCGCACAAAACCGTTCACCCAAGGGCAGATTGCGGCTCACCGCGAGGATGCGCACCGCGATGGCGGTGTGCGCGGCGGCCGGCCTCGGCTGCGCCGCGCTCACCGCGCTGCCCGCGGCGGCGGCCCAGGACTCGCTGACCGCGCAGTACCGTACGAGCGCCTCCGGTGCGACCGCCGACCAGGCGGAGCCGTGGCTGGAGGTCACCAACACCGGTACGGGCAGCGTCCCGTTGAGCCGGGTCACGGTCCGCTACTACTTCAAGTCCGACGGCCCGGGGGTCACCTACCGCTTCGCGTGCTCCTGGGCGGTCAAGGGCTGCGCCAACGTCACCGGCACCTTCGGCGCACTGGCCAATCCCACCGCGACCGCCGACCGCTACCTGGAGGTCGGCTTCACCGCGGGCGCGGGCTCGCTCGCGCCCGGGCAGAACACCGGTGACCTGCAACTGCGCTTCTACCGGGCGGACTGGCAGACGCTGACCCAGTCCGACGACTACTCCTTCAACGGCGCGCAGACCGCGTACGCGAACTGGCCGAAGCTCACCGTGCAGGACGCCGGCGCGCTCGTCTACGGCACCGCGCCCGCGGGCAACAACCCGACCCCGCCCACCACTCCCCCCACGAC